>JAITON010000035.1 GCA_031289935.1 Treponema sp. | reverse complement strand
TCACTATATTTTTCCCGCTGTACCAAATATATTTACCCTTGTAAACAATATCGTCATGCATTTTGACGCTATCCTCCTTGCGTACGGTGACCGCGTGTCTCCCTATGGGCTGATGGCCCCAAAAACAACCTGCCGCGAGTATACCACAACGCGCCTGAATGTGTCAAGCGCTTTTTAAGCTTTTCAAAAAAAAACATGAAAAAACCCGGAAAAACGGGAAAATCCCCTGGTCTAATCGTATGGAACAAGCTACGGCGCTTCCCAGGGAGGCGAAAAAGGAGTATAGTGGGCTGCCATGAAAATTCTTCAGTTAAAAGATCTGGTCAGAACGGACAGCCCCATCTATTACCGGCGCTTCTACAGCGGTACGGTAAGCCTGGACCTTATGGGCAAGGAGCTTGACCGGCGCATTGACTTTACCGTCGAAACCATGCCGGCGGGGAATAAGGAGATTTCCATCACCGCGCTGGAGGAAGTGGACTACCCAAAGCTGCCCCTTATGCAGGAGATCAAGGGCTTTATCGCCGGGGAAGACGCGCGGGGGGCCCTCCCTGTCTGAGCTCGAACGCATCTCCTCTTCCCCGGAGGAGACCCAGGCTCTGGGGGAATTCCTTGCCCGTTTCCTGGTCCCCGGCAGCATTGTCGCCCTGCGGGGGGAACTGGGGGCGGGGAAGACCTGCCTGGCCAAGGGGATCGCCCGGGGCCTGGGGGTCCGCGATACGGTGTCGAGCCCCAGCTACACGATTATCTCCGAATACGCAGGGAGGCTGCCTTTCTATCATATTGATGCGTATCGCCTCCAGGATGAGGCGGATTTTGCCGCCCTGGGGGGGGAGGAAATCCTTTACGGTCAGGGCGTTTCGGTTATCGAATGGAGTGAGCATATCCCCGGCAGCATTCCCGCTGAGGCGGTCCGGGTGGATCTGTCCATGCTTCCCGGTACAACGCGCTGTATCCGCGTCTCCTTTCCCGGCGGGTTCCGGGAGCCGCTCCTATGAATATCCTTGCCCTGGATACGGCGGTCAGTGTGCTTTCCACGGCCCTGGCCAGCGGCCCGGAGCGGGAAATCCGCTATGCCGAGTTCGATACGGGGCTTAATCCCCGGGGGCTCCGGCACTCGGAGCTGCTCATGGATATGGCCGATGCCTTGCTCAAATCCGCAGGGATAGGCCCCGCCGGCCTGGATATGACGGCCTGTATGCGGGGGCCCGGCTCCTTTACCGGGCTCAGGATCGGGTTTGCCGCCGCCAAGGGTATTGCCGGGGCCTTGGGGATCCCCCTGGTCTCGGTTCCCAGCCTGGACTGCATGGCAGCTCCCTTTGGCGCCTGGCCCGGCCTCGTGATTCCCGCCATCGATGCCCGGAAGGGGCGCTTCTTTACGGCAATATACCGGGAGGGACGGCAGATGACGCCCCCCATGGATGCGGAACCTGCGGCAATCGCGGCGGCTATTGCTGCGGCGGCATCTCCTGCCCCGCTGCTCCTGACCGGCCCGGACGCACCGGCCCTGATGGATGCCCTCAAGGCTGCGGGGGAATTTCCCCCCGGCCTGGAGCTCTGCCTGGACCCCCATCACCGGGAGGGAAACGCGAAGAATCTGTTGCTTTTATCGGAGCAATTATATATACTGGGTAAGCTAGATGCTCTTGATTCGGGGCCCGAATATCTGCGGAAAAGCGATGCGGAATTATCATAAAGCGGGTTGTTTATGGATACTACAGAACCTGAGAATATTGACGGCCTATTGGAGGCCGCAAAGGAGGGCCCGGTAAAATCCTCCTTTAGTCCCTTTATCAACAGTATCTTCCCGGTGCTCTTTGTAAACCAGAAGCTCAAAATTCTCTTTGCCAACCGGGCCTGCGAAAGTCTTTTTACGGGGTTCTCCCGGTTAACGGGGAGCTACTTTATTGATATTTTTGGCCGGGCTTTTAATATCCGGGATATCAGAATTCTGCGGGAGACGGTGCTCCTGGGCGCCAACGGCTATTTCTGGAAGGGAGCCGCCCGGGTTAAGTCCCGAATTATGGCCACCGTGGAGAGCCGGGTCTACCTCTTCCCCGCGAATATGCACCACAATCCCCCGGAGGAATTCATCATCATGTTTGATGATGTAACCGAGGAAAACAAACGGCTCCTTAGGAGCGTCTTTATGAGCCTCCTGGAAGCTTCGAAGCTCAAGGATAACGACACGGGGAAGCATATTACCCGGGTACACCATTATTCCCGGTGCATGGCAAAAGAACTCTTCCGGCGTTCCCTCTACCCCCGCATTGATGCGGACTTTATCGAGAACATTGGTTTCCTGGCCTCTATGCACGATGTGGGCAAGATCGGTACCCCCGATGATATCCTGAACAAGGAGGGCCCCTTAAGCGATTGGGAGTGGACGGTGATGAAGGAGCATACCAAGAACGGGGCCTTTATCCTTTCCACCTATCCGGACCCCATGGCCCGGGAGATTGCCCTGTCCCATCACGAGCAGTGGAACGGCAAGGGCTACCCCTTCCAGCTTGAGGGGGAAATGATCCCCCTGGCGGCCCGGATTGTCTCCATCGCCGATGTCTACGATGCCCTCAGGATGGAACGGAGTTACAAGAAGGCCTTTCCCCACGAAACGGCCATGGGAAAGATACTCGAAGGCCGGGGCAGCCAGTTTGACCCCGCTCTTCTGGACGTGTTTGTATCTATTGCCGGGGATTTTAACCGGCTTTTTGAAGAGAACAAGGACAATCCGAGGATAGCATGATGGTAACGGTTATGTCCCTGGGGGGCTCAATTATTGCCCCTCAGGGGGTTGACGAGGATTTTTTGCGAGGGTTTCGGGACCTGGTGCGGGAGCTCCTGGAGGAAGACCAGGAACGGCGCTTGGTGATCGTTACCGGGGGCGGCGGGCCGGCCCGGGCCTGGCAGCAGGCCTACCGGAACCTGAGCGGGGGCGGGAACGATGAAGAGGCCGACTGGATCGGGGTAATGGCCACCAGACTCAACGCCCGGCTGGTCAAGGCGATGCTGAGCGGCTATTGCCCCCAGGATGTGCTTATCGACCCTTCCCAGGCGGGGCCGCTTAGGGGGCGGGTCCTGGTGGCCGCAGGCTGGAAGCCGGGCTTTTCCTCGGATTACGACGCGGTGCTCCTGGCGGAAAAATTCGGGGCGAACCGGGTTATTAACCTCTCCAATATCGAGAAGGTCTATACCGATGATCCCCGGAAGAATCCCGAGGCCAGGCCCATCGACCGGATCTCCTGGGAGGATTTCCGGGCCATGGTGGGGGAAGACTGGGTTCCGGGGAAGAACCTGCCCTTTGACCCCGTGGCAAGCCGCTATGCCGCCAGGATCGGCCTCCAGGTGATCTGCGCTACGGGGAAAAACCTGGAGAACCTCAAAAAAATCCTCCGGGGGGAGGATTTTATCGGGACCCTGATCGGCTAGGCATTGAGCTTTAATACCCAGGAACGCTTGCGCGGGGGAGCTTTAGGGTGAGGTTGTTGGTTCCCAGGTTTTAGCCAGATCAAAGGAAAACTTGAGCCCCGCAAAATAGGTCAGGCCCTTTAATAATCCATTGAAATCAAAGTCCTCCCCGCCGCTGCTAATAGCGTCCACATTGACCGTGGTGGTAGCGCCGAAACCCAGGCGTAGGGTCCGGCTGGAGGGGCCCAGCCACACCGACACGCTCGGGATCAGGTCTTTGCTGAGCTTAACCGTATTATTCTTGAGTATAAAGGCATAACCGCCCAGGCTGGCATCGATAAAGATAATGTTGAAGATATTAACTTCCAACTGGAATACCGGGTAGGCCACATGGTAGAGTTTCAGCGTATCCGGGAAGGTATCAAGGGAGCTAAAATTGGCGGTACTGAGCAGGGTATGGCTCTTGACTCCCAGCCCCAGGTATACCGGACCGAGCTTGAGCTCCCCCCAAACTGCCGCATCCAGGGAAGGCAGGACCGTATTATCCCCAAAAACACCGGGCGCAAAACTAAAATAGTTGCCCAGAGGGTTTGCTTCGCTGATACCGAGTATATCAGGCCGGCTGGCAGGAACAAGAGACAGGGTTGCCCCGGCGTCCACCGTAACCCCCAGCCCAAGGGTCTGGGCGGCAAGGGGCAGGGCCAGCCCAAGACAGATCAACAGCACCATAGCGGTTTTCTTCATCAATAACTCCCATGGGCCAGTCCAGGGCCCTTTTTATAGTATACATGAAAAGAGTATAGAAATCAATAATAAAAACGCACAATTTCTTAGAGCAAAACCCGGCAAAGTGCTTGAAAGAACCCCCGGCTTTCGCTAGGATAGCTCTCGAGGGGAAAGCGCTCATTTGAAGGAGATAGATATGGACATTTCATTGCTGCAAAAGGCCCGGTACGGGTATCAACCGAAACTCCCGAAGAGTTTGACCCAGCCTGCCGGCGATATCGCCGTCCAATTGGGGGAAGCCACCGAGGCGGCAAAGGACCGGGAGGAACTGCGGGCCCTGTTCCCGCACAGCTACGGCAAACCCCTGGCCAGCTTTGTGCGGGCTCAACACGAGGACATCCGGCGAAAACAACTCACCCGGAAACAACTCACCGTGGGGGTCATTCTCTCGGGCGGCCAGGCCCCGGGCGGCCACAACGTGATCGCGGGCCTCTACGACGGGCTCAGGCAGGGGAACGCCGAATCGGCCCTCTACGGGTTTCTGGGCGGCCCCAGCGGGCTGCTCGAAAACAAACGCCTCCTCTTGACGGATGAAATCATCGACAGGTACCGTAACACCGGGGGCTTTGACATCATCGGCTCGGGGCGGACCAAGATCGAGACCCCGGAACAGTTCGCGGCGAGCCTGTCCAATGCGGAAAAGCTGGGCCTGGACGCCCTGGTGATCATCGGCGGGGACGATTCCAACACCAACGCAGCCCTGCTGGCCGAGTATTTTACGGAACGGGGCTCCCCCATCCAGGTGATCGGCTGCCCCAAAACCATCGACGGGGACCTGAAAAACGAGTATATAGAAACATCCTTCGGCTTCGACACGGCCTGCAAGACCTACAGCGAACTCATCGGCAACATTGAACGGGACGCCAATTCGGCCAAGAAATACTGGCACTTTATCAAGCTCATGGGCCGCTCGGCCAGCCACATCGCCCTGGAATGCGCCCTCCAGACCCAGCCCAATATCTGCCTGATCTCCGAGGAAGTAGCAGCCAAGGGGCTTTCCCTGGCCCAAATCGTGGACCAGATCTGCGCGTCTATTGTGAAGCGGGCGGAAAACCAGGAGAACTTCGGCGTGGTCCTCATCCCCGAGGGCCTGGTAGAATTTATCCCCGAGATGAAGCGGCTCATCAATGAGCTTAACGATATTATGGCGGCGGACGAAAAGGAATTCACCGGCCAAGGCTCCTTTACGGCCCAGATCGCCTGGCTCCGGGGCAAGCTTTCCCCGGCCCCGGCGGAGACCCTGGGGAGCCTGCCCCCGGATATTGCCCGGGAACTCCTGGCCGAGCGGGACCCCCACGGGAACGTGCAGGTGTCCCGGATCGAGACCGAGAAGCTCCTCATCGGCATGGTGGCAAAGCGGCTCCATAGCCTCCAGCGGGAAGGCATCTACCGGGGCAAGTTCAGCGGGCTGGCCCACTTCTTCGGCTACGAGGGCCGCTGCGCCTTCCCCTCAAACTTTGACGCGGACTACTGCTATTCCCTGGGCTTCAGCTCCTTTGTACTGATTGCCTCGGGGCTTACCGGCTACCTTTCCAGCGTGCGGAACCTCCGGGCCCGGGCCGGGGACTGGCTGGCCGGCGGGGTGCCCCTGACCATGATGATGAACATGGAACAGCGCCAGGGCCAGCAAAAGCCGGTGATCCAAAAGGCCCTGGTAGCGCTCGAGGGCGCGCCCTTTAGAGCCTTTGACGCGCTGCGGGACATCTGGGCGGGCAAGACCTGCTTTCTCTACCCCGGGGCCATCCAGTACTACGGGCCCCCCGAGGTCTGCGACCAACCCGGCAGGACCCTGCTCCTGGAGCATGGATCAGACCGGCTGATCACCGGTGATCAGACCGGCTGATCACCAGTGATCAGGGTGGCTGAAACCAGGCTTTCAGACCGGCACACCACTGGTGGTTTGAGTGGCTGACATTATGCCGGCGGGCAATACACGCGATGTATAAGGAGGACGAGATGATCAAAAGACGAGGACTGGTGGGGTGGATACTGCTTTCGTTTATTACCCTGGGTATCTATAACCTGTACTGGATTTACCAACTGGCCAGGGATATAAATCGTATCTGCCAGGACGATGGCAGGCACACGGCCGGTTTACTCAGGTATTTCTTCCTGGGATTCATCACCCTGGGTATCTACGATCTGGTATGGTTCTATAAGCTGGGAGACCGTTTGCAGGACTATGCGCCCAAATACGGCCTGAGCTTCAAAGAGGGGGGGAGTATCGTGCTGCTCTGGTATCTCATGGGGGCGGTCATCGTGGTTGGCCCCTTTGTGGCGGTGTATATCATCATCAAGAATACCAATGCCCTGGCAGAGGCATACAACAAAACCCTGGATGCAGAAATTGAATAGGCTATCGCGGACGCTGGCGCGCAGGCTGGCGCGCAGGCTGGCGCTCAGGCTGATCTTATGCGGGCTCTTGGGCCTCCTGCTGCCCGCCGGCCTCTTTGCGCGGGGGGGCCGGGAGACTGCCCTGGAGGCCGGTGTCCCGGCTCCTGAGGCCGGCGCCCTAGCTCCAGAGCTGCCCGCTCCAGAGCTGCGGAGGGTCGCCCTGTTTGCTTCCGGGGTGGGCTATTTTGAGTTTCGCGGGAGCTTCCGGGGGCCGGTTCTTTTTAGCCTCTCCTTCCCGGCCGGGGATGTCAACGATGTCTTAAAGTCCCTGGTGATCCGGGACCCCGCCTCGGCCTCGCCTTCGGTAACCTACCCCTCGGAGGATACGGTCTACCGCAGCCTGAGGAGCCTCCGGGTGGACCTTTCCGGGGAACAGGCCCTGGGGGAAATCCTGGGCAGCCTGCGGGGGGAGGAACTGGAGGTCTATGCCCCGGAGCGTATCCGGGGGCGGATCCTGGGCGTGGAATACGTGCAGGGCTATTCCGGCGGCGGGCCTTTTACCGGGGCGGCCTGGCTGTCGCTCTATACCGGGGAGGGAATCCGGCAGATCTGGCTGGCGGATATGGAGCGGCTCTATTTTACGGACCCCCTGACCCGGGCGGATTTTGAACGGGCCCTGGACCTGCTCATGGAGCGCCGGAGCGGCGATTCCCGGGAGCTCCGGATCAGCCTGCCCGGGGAGGCTGAACGGGAAGTGTCCCTGAGCTACGTGGCCGCGGCCCCGGTCTGGAAGGTCTCCTACCGGCTGGATCTGAGCGGGGACCGGCCCTACTTCCAGGGCTGGGCTATTATCGACAACGGCAGCGACCGGGACTGGGCCGATGTGGAGCTTTCCCTGATCGCGGGCCGGCCCGTGTCCTTTATCCAGGAACTCTATCCGCCCTACTATGTGGGCCGGCCGGTGGAGCCCCTGGCTATCGCGGGGTCTGCCGCAGCCCAGACTTACGACACGGGGGCCGAAGCGGCGGAACAGGCCAAGGCCCCGGCCAGGAATTCCACGCTCACGGTAGAATCGGCCATGGATATGAGCTACGCCCCGGCAGCCGCCGGAACGGCGGCAGCCCCCCAGCCGGCTCCCTTGGCTGCTGCCGTCCCGGCTACAGCCGGGAACGGCCTCAATACGGCGGCAGGGGAGGCGCTGGCTGAACAGTTCGCCTTTACCCTGCCCGGGCGGGTGTCCATTCCCCGGCATCAGAGCGCTATGCTGCCTTTGGTATCGGCCGGCCTGGACGCGGAGAAGTTCCTGGTATTTTCCGGGAGCCGGGCTCAGGCTGCGGGGGGGCGGAGCATCCACCCGGCCATTGCCGCGGAAATTACCAATACCACGGGGATGAGCCTCCCGGCGGGGCCCATCACGGTATACGAGGGGGGGCTCTACGCGGGGGACGCCCTTATCGAGTTCCTGAGCGGCGGCGAGAAGCGGCTTATTTCCTGGGGAGAAGACCTGGCGGTAAGCGGGAGCCTCGCCTCGTCATCCTCCCGGACGCTGAGTTCCGTATCCCTGAGCGGCGGGGTCATGACTATCAGCCGGAAGCTCATCTATCAATGGGAGTATTCGCTGAGCAACAAGGCTGCCGGGGCAAAGCGCCTGCTGATCGAGCACCCGGTTACCGGGGGAGCGGCCCTGGCGGAACCGGCCTTATTCCGGGAACGGACCAGCAGCCTCTACCGCTTTGCCCTGGACCTGGAGGCCGGAGAGGACCGGGTCTTTAGGGTGCAGGAGGAACTGCCCCTTTCGGAACGGGTAAGCCTGGGATCGCTCCGGCTGGAGAGTCTTTTGAGCTACGCCGCCAACGGGGAGCTCCCGGCCCCTGTCCGCGCCGCCCTTAGCCAGGCGGCGGAACTCAGGCGGAAGGCCGACAACGCTACGGCGGCGGTGGCGGAGCTTGAGGCCCGGCGCACGGCCCTGGCGGCGGAACAGGACCGTATCAGACGGAACCTGGAGGCTGCGGGGAATACCACGCCCCAGGGCCAGGACTACCTGCGCCGCATGGCCGCCCAGGATACAGAGCTCGACGAGCTGGCCGCCCAGATTACCGCCGCCGCTCAAGAGGCGCGGGCCGCCCGGGAAGCCTACGATGCCTATACCGGGAGCCTGAGTCTCTAGGGACTCCTAGAATGAGTAGCTCATGCCCAGCTTGAGGTAGCTGTGCTTGGCGAATTGTCCCAGCTCACCTTTGGAGTCGCCCAGAAAGACGCCCCCTGTAAGACTTAAACCCAGGCCGCCCTGGGCCCAGCTCAGGCTGGGTATGATGAGAAAATCCATGTCCTCGATGCCCCAGAGCGTGGTGAACCGGAGGGTTAGATCATCAAAGGCTTTGGAGAACGACAGGGTGATCCGGGTGGCAGTAGCATGATCCCGGGCGGCGGCCTCCACATCGTAGACCGGATCGCTGCCCACCTGGCCGTTAAAAAGCCGGATGCTCTGGTTCGCCTGGAGGAGCATATCGACGCCCCAGAAAAGGTCCCGGTAAACGCCCAGGGCCCAGGCCAGGGATGGGTTATAGACCGCCCCGTTGGTCCCGTCCAGGTCTGCCGTCAGGTTGGCGGCAAACTCGGCCCGGATATTGAAGCCCCAAATAGACTGGGCATAGTCGATGCCGACCTGATGGTAGCGGCTGTAACCGATAGAGTAGGCGTTCCCCAGGGCGGTCTCCAAAGCCAGGGCTGCCGACTCGGCGGCAGCCGAGGCGGCTAGAAGGGCCCCATAGGCCAGATCGACAGCCGCCGCTAGTCCCGGAATACTAGCATCACTAGGAGCGCTAGCTATCTTTGTACCAAGTGCGGTCAAGGCCGTCTGATAGGTGGTTTGGGCGGTTTGGGCGGCCACGCTGGCAGATGCAAGCGTAGCGGCGTCGGCGTCAATAGTCGACATAGCGGATCTATTTAACACCGCTTCGGGCCGGGAGGGGAAACCGCTGTAATACTGGAGCCCCAGGTCCACGGGCCCCAGGGTCGTGGTCATACGAAGGCCCCACTGGCTGTATTCCAGGCCGGTGGTCTGGACGCCCCCCCCCATGCCGGAAATATCCGCCAGGCTGAGGTAACCCGGGCCCAGGGTAGGTGTAAGGGCGCCGTTTATGGCGTCCAGCATCGCCTGGGTCGTATCCGTCAACTGCTGCGCGACCCAGCGGCCCTCGGTGGCGTAGAGATCGCCCTGGAACCAGGGGAGGTAGACCCCCTCAATGCTCAAGGGCACATCGCCGGAGAACCAATAGGACACATGGATCATGGGACGGGAAAGCTTCATCTCCTGCTGATCCTGGAGGCTGGAGAGGTCCGAATAATCCAGGGGATTGACCACGTCCAGGGGGCCCAGGACATCGGCCCGGCCCCAGGAAAGCTTAAGGAGCCCGGCCTCAAGGGTAAAGCCGCCGAAAAAGGCCCGTATCCATGCCTCGTCCAGACTAAGGATCTTGGCGGGGTCCTCAAAATTGGGCGTAAGACCGAGGCCGATATAGGCGTCGGCATAGGGGCCGGAGAGGCTGAAATTAAGGGCCCCGGAAACAATATCCCCAAGCTCTACAGCCTTAAAGCTATCCCAGCTTTCCCATTCGCCGGGAAAGAGGGTAAAACCCGTGGAGATTTCCCCACTCATGGAAACCAGGGGAAGGGACGAGTCCTGGCTCCCTTCATCGCCAAAACCAAAGTCGAAATCAAAATCCTCCTGAGCTGCCAGGCCCAGGGCGGCCAGCATAAGGGTCAATAGTATTACGGTCTTTTTCATTACTGGGACCTTCCGTTTAGGAGATAGTAGTCGGTAAATACACCGTCTGGAATACTGGCATCGTAGCTTATGGTTTGTATTTCGATCGTGGTACTGGTCCCTTTACCCACGGTGGTTCCCTTGGTCATGGTAGGGGTGAGCCTCCCCTGGAATTCCTTGACGTTGCCCATTTCCACAAGCTTGGTAAGGACGTTTTTTTGATCGTAGAGTTCAATCCGGTAGATGATCAGCGTCTCCTTATCGATCCACTGGACCATCCGGGAATACTGGAAGGAACTATCCTTGGGCTTTGACTCGATAACATAACAGGCCCGGGTCCCGCCGGTAAAGGGGCCCGAAAACTGTTCCTCCCGAAGCAGGCTGTGGGTATCCAGGTTCGCGGCACGGTTAAGGGAGGACATATCATCGCTCGAGAAGTCGGTACCCAGGAAGGGTTTGGACCCGTCGGAGCTGGAAATGGGAGTTACCTTCCGGGTCTCGGGGAGGAATATCCGCTGGCTGGTACCCCCGCCAGAATTTGCGATGGTAAGGAAGCGGGTATTGGCAATGCTGCTATCGTTCAGTCTTCTTCCGTTGCTGCTTTCGGGGAAGGCGACCACGGTCCTGCTCCCGTTGGGGAAGTCCTTGGTAAACTGGTACATATACCGGGTAGTAGTTCTGCCATTAGCATCGGTAATTACCATCTTGGAAACCGTGCTTATGGCCCCCGAAGGTATCCGGTTTCGGGAGGCGGACACAATATCCGCCGCGTTTTGGGAAAAAGCCAGGACCGGCAAGGCCAACAGCAGGCTTACTAACGCCATTCTTTTCATACATCTACTCCTCACATAAGACTTATTCGGAAACTTCAGTTTTCGAAGAACTTCCTCTGAATAAAGATCAAGGCCGGGGACCGCAACACGGCTACACTCCCCTGGCGATAAATTTAGGCTTGCATACCGTGAGGAGCACCGGAATTACGGTGAGGCTCAAGAGGGCGCTGGTTCCCATGGTCAGGGCAATCAGGAGGCCCAGATCGGCGAGCATGTTAAACTGAGAAAAGCGGAGCACCGCAAAACCCGCACCCACCGAAAGGGCATTGATGATGATGGCCTTGCCCGAGGTGGCAAAGGTTCTGCGGAGGTAGTCCCCCTTCCCGCCCGAGGCCCGGTACTCCTGCAGGAAGGCTTCCAGATAATGGATCGTGTAGTCAATACCAATGCCTATAGAAACACTGGCGACCATGGCGGTTCCCAGGTTGAGCTTGATACCCAAGAAACCCATGACGCCAAAGTTGATAAGTATTGAAATCGTCAGGGGTACAATCCCGATGAGGCCCGCTGCCAGGGATCTATTCGATAGAGCCACGATGATGAACACCATAACAATCGATATAACCAGGGAGATAAGCTGGGACTGGACCACCAGAGCGTTCAGGGAAAACTCTACCAGGGCAGCACCGCCCACGGTGGTTTTGACATTGCCGGGGAAGTTGGCGGCAATATATTCGTCTATTTCCTTGAGGGCACGATCGCTGTCGTATTCTCCCACGGTACGGAGCTGGACCGTAGTCTTAATGGCCGTGGGGGCTATCGGATCGTTGGCATAATCGCTGATATTGCCCGAAAGGAGGACCATATAATTGGAGATCAACCGCTGAAGTTCCTCGGGGCTTTCCCGGCCGTACTTTGCCGGGTCACTAGGGATTTCGTAATAGGCCGCCCCTTCGTAGTTCGTGAGCCGCTTGAGCTCCCTGACCAGCTCTGAGCCGTTTAGGAAGCTCCCTTCCGAGGCAGCCCGGTCCAGGAGGTCCATAAGCTCCGCCGCTGTCATGACCGGCGCTTCCGCATCGTCAATGCCGTAATAATCGTATTCATCAATAGTAAAACTATCACTTGAAGCAAAGCTATCGTCCGAACCCCATTCGTCAAATCCAAAGTCCCAGGAAAAATCACCGGCCTCGGAGACGGTATCCTCTGGGAACTCCTCAAAAACAGCTCCTTCCAGCGCTCCAGTGGACGGCGCCAGGGGAGGAATACCCTCGGGGCTTTCATCGGCGTTAAAAACCTGGTTTATCCGCTTAATCAGGGAGGTAAATCCCATCACCTTGCCGGTCTCGGGAACATTGGCGGTAAGATAAGTCCCCAGCCCGTCCATAGCAGCCAGAGAATCGGGGTGGAGGAGGATTTCCGGTGTCTCGGCCTCCATCACCACATTCACGAGTTTGGAACCGCCGAATTGCTCCCGAATAAAGACATCGGATCTATAAACAGCCGTGTCCTCTTTGAAGTATTCCACCATGACATTGTCGATGATAACCTTGGTCATGCCGTATATCGAAAGGGCCGCTACCATGGCTACGATAAAGAGGACCAGCATCTTCCGCTCAACTAGGGCGGTAAAGATATGCACCGTAACATTGCTCAACCGGCTCTCCGCCGGGGGAAGGTTCTGAGCAGCATTACTGCGCGATTGGCCGCTCAGGGGTTTTGGCCCACGGATCAGAAGCAGCGCTGGAATCAGGGTCAGGGCCACGGCAAAGGATGCAATGACGCCGAAACTGGAGAAGATGCCGAATTCCCGAATGGGGAGCACCGTGGTAAAGCAACAGGAAAAGAAACCTACAAAGGTGGTCAGGGCAGCCAGGAACACGGGCCGGCCTATCTTCCGTACCAGGCTAAAGACCAGTTCCCTGTGGGCTTCGGCGGTCATGAGGCCATGGCCCCGCTCGGAAACATAGTGGGTTACCACATGAATACCGTAGGCGCTCCCTACGGCTACCAGAATCACCGGCAGCACCGTAGATATAATAGAAAGCTTTACGCCGAAAAGCGGCATGGCGCCCATGGACCAGACTGTGGCCACCACGACGGTTATCAGGGGAAGCGCCACGGCGGTAAAGCGGCGGAAGGAGAAGAAGAGTACCCCCAGGACCACAATAACAACCAGGGGCACCAATAAAATAAGGTCCGCCCCCGTGGCCTCGTTCACTGTGGCGCTGATCACTGGCATACCCGCCACATGGACATTGGCCAGCCCTGCAAACATTTCCTGGGCCGTGTCCCGGATTTTCTCAAACTCGCGGGTTATTTCGGGACTTCCGGCCTTTTCCATGCTGATATTCAGGGGTACCAGTATTTGTGTGGCGGTAAAATCATCGGAGACCAGGGCCCGTTCGTACATATCCCAGGAAAAAATTCGCCGTTTAAGCTCGGCGATCTCGGCGGAGGTCCCGGAGAAATTTTCATCCAGCAGTTTTTCTACCACCACCGCACCATCCCGGGAAGTGATATATTCGGTGTTGATTAGGGAAGTTACAGTGCCCACCACCGGGATATCACCAATTAGGTCAACGTATTCCCCCATGCGTTTCAGGAAGGGCCCGTCAAACACCGTGCCGTACTTCCGTTCCAGCCCCACCAGGATAAACAGAGAACTACCAAAGGTCTCATCAATATACCGTGAGGTCAGCAGGGCAGGATCATCGGCAGGCACAAAGCGGAAATTGTTGTTGTCCAACTGGGCCCGGCCAAGCTGGAGGGCAAAAAATACCGTGATGAGGGCGATGAGCCCCACGATAAGCCAAGGATATTTAAACAATTTACGCACCCGCCCACGCCCCTTCTCTTAAATCCGGTTCAAGTGCAAGAATACAAGGAGCCGGTAACCTTGTCAAGCCTTTAGACCTAGTTTAGACCCAGTTTTTGAAAAATAGTTGCGAAATACTTCACTCCACATTCCGGAGCTGCTCCCGGATATCCTCCAGAGCGTCCTTCATGGCTACCACGGCGCGGCTTACTTCCAGGTCCGGGACCTTGGAACCGATAGTATTGATTTCCCGGTTGATCTCCTGACAGAGGAAGTCGAGCTTTCTACCAGGGCTGGGAGCCCGCTCAGTCTCGATCCGGAATTCCTGGAAGTGGGCCTTGAGCCGGAAAATCTCTTCGGCGATGCTGTACTTCACCAGGAGAACGGCGGTTTCCTGGAGGACACGGCCCTCGTCTACGGCCTCCCCCAAAAGCTCGGCGAAACGGCGGCGGAGGTTCTCCTGAAAGACGGCTTCCATCTCAGGGGCCCGTTTCTCAATACACCGGGCCTGGTCTTCCATCCCGGCAAGCAGGCCCAGGATCGCCGCCTCGGTATGGCTCCCCTCCCGGAGCCGCTCGGTCTCAAACTGGTCCGCCGCTTCCCCAAGGACCGCCCAAAGGGCCGGTTCGATGCGGTCCCATCGCTGCTCCCCGGTCTGCTCTTGCCCGATCTCCAGCACCCCTTCCAGGCCCAGGATGACCGGGAGCGGGGGCTTCTCGCTGGACCCCAGTTCGGCGGCCAAAAGGCCGATGGCACCGGCGTAGGCCCGGACCGCCTCCCGGTTCAGCCTTACCGGGAAACCTGCGTAGTACTCCTTACACTTCAGGCTGAGCTCAATCTTCCCCCGGCGGAAGCGGCCCGCCAGATATTCCCGAATACGCCCCTCAAAGGGAGCCAGGAAGGGCGGCAGATTCATGACAATGTCGAGGAAGCGGCTGTTATAGCCCCGGAGTTCCACCGAAAGGGAGAGTCCCTCGTCCTGCCGGGCCGCAACGGCATAGCCGGTCATACTTTTCATAGGAGGGCTTCCTCTGGACGGGGGTGGTAACGATCCATCAGCATCTTACCCAGCTTCCAGTTGTCCCCGGCCCCCAGGGTGATAAAGAGGTCCCCGGCCCGTAAGATCTGCTCCAGAGGCCCGGCGGCATCGGCCCATTCTTCGGTATAGTGGATATGTTCCTGCCTTTCAGGCCGGGTTTGTGCTCTGGCCCGTTCGTAAAGGGTCCGGCCCGTAACGCCCCCGGTATAACCCTCCCTGGCGGAGGCGTAAATCTTGTGAAAGAAGACCACATCGGCGCTCTCAAAGGAAGCGGCAAACTCGTCCAGCAAGGCGGCAGTGCGGGAGTAGGTGTGGGACATAAAGGAAAGAACGATCCTGCGGCCGGGATAGAAGTCCCGAAGCCCTGCCAGGGTGGTCCTGATGGCCGTGGGATGGTGGCCGTAATCGTCCATAAAGAGAACGCCCCCTGATTCGCCAAGGATCTCCGAGCGGCGTTTGCTCCCCCGAAACTCCCCCAGAGCGGTCCGGGCCTTTTCGAGCCGCTCCGTGGACCAGAGGCCGAATTCCGCCCGCACCAGGGAATCGGTCAGGGCCAGGGCGGCGGCGGCGTTCAGAGCGCTGTGCCGGCCGGGGATCCTAAGATGCCATTCCCCGTCCAGCCCTGCCAGACCGAAGACCAGCCCCCCGGCCCCGGCCCGGAAACCGGTAATCTGGAAGGGCCCTCCGGCGCTGAATCCATAGGGGACGGCCCGGATATCCGGTCTATCCCCTAGGGCCCGGGCCGCAGTTTCCCGGGCCCCCGCGTCATCGGCACAGTAGATAAGCTCCCCGCCCTGGGGCAGTTTGGCGATATATTCCAGGAAGGCGGCCTGAATATCAGCATAACCGGGGTAGTAATCCTGATGATCGCTTTCCACGCTGGTCAGAACGATGCGCCGGGGATGGAAGGCCAGGAAGTGCCGCCGGTACTCGCAGGTTTCGGCCACAAAGTACTTGTCCCCCAGACAGAGGGTAGAGCGCCCGCCCTCAGAGCCACTAAAACTGCCCACGGCGCTGCCCGCCAAAACCTGGGCGGGAAGACCTGCCCCCCGGAGCAGCATCCCCGTAAGGGCCGTGGTGGTGGTCTTGCCGTGGACCCCGGCTATGCCCGACGAGTCGAAACGGGCCGAGTATTCCCCCAGGGCATCGCTGTACTTGATCAGCGGGATGCCCCGGCGCCGGGCCTCCAGGAGCTCCGGGTTAGCGCCGGGGGAATAGGCCGCCGAATAAATCACCTGTTCGGCCCGCTCATCAATATGGGCGGCCTCGAAGGACTCATAGTAGGGGATGCCCAGGTCCTGGAGGATGAGGTCGGTATAAAAGGTTTCGGGCCGGTCCGAGCCCCGGACCTCGGCCCCCGTATTATGGAGCAGTTCCGCCAGAGCGCACATGCCCGTCCCCTTGATACCCACCATGTAGATTACCGGTTTCATACTCCCATGGTAACGCCGCAAACCCATTGACACAAGCCCTGGAAAGGGGGGAATCTAGCGCTGGATGATTGACGTGAAACACCTTCCCTTTAGAAGCTCCAACGAGGTCTTCCGCTGGCTTGCGGGCTTTATCAGCCTGGAGCGGGGCCAGAGTTCCCGAAGCTTCCGCCTGGACCGTATGGAAATCCTCGCCGAATTGGCTTGCCGGCCGGAACGTTGCGCCCCGGCCATTCACGTGGCAGGTTCCAAGGGCAAGGGCTCGGTAACGGCCATGATTGCCGGCATCCTGGAAGCCGCCGGGCTTGAGCCGGGCCGCTATACCTCCCCTCATGTTACGGAGTACCGGGAGCGGATTACCCGGGGAAACTCTTTTTTTGAGGAAGCCCTCTACGAGGCCGCAGGCGGGGAGCTCCAGGGATACGTACAAGCGCTCGAAGGGGGCCGCCATCCCCTCTTCGACCCCCGGCATCCCGGCGGCGAAGCCCCCTCGTTCTTCGAGCTTTTGACCCTCTACTTCTTCATCTGCTGCCGTCTTGCCCGTACGGGCGCCCTGGCGGTGGAGACCGGCATGGGAGGCCGGCTCGATGCCACCAATATTCTCGATCCCCGGGTCTCGGTCATCACGTCGATTGAGCTTGAGCATACCGAGTACCTGGGGGATACCCTCGCCGCCATCGCGGAGGAAAAGGCCGGGATCATCAAACCGGGGAGGCCCCTGATCCTTATGGAGCAGGAGCCCGAGGCCCTGGAGGTGTTCCGCGCCGGGGCCAGAGCCAAGGGCGCGCCCCTCCTCTACCTCCCCGAGAGGGTTGTTATAGAAGATATCTCGGTTGATAAGGAGGGCAGCCGCTGCTCCCTCTCTTTTAAGCCCGATCCTCCCTCGGGCCTGGCCCCCCCGCTCCGGGCCCTTTCGCTGCCTGTTCCCGGGGAGATTCAGGGGATGAACGCCGCCGCCGCGATCCTGGCAGTAAGAGCCGCCTTCCCCGGTATAGAGGAGCGCGCTATCCGGGAGGGGCTGTGGAACTCCAGGCTCCCGGCGCGGTTCGAGCGGGTCCGGGAAGATCCCCCGGTTATCATCGACGGGGCCCACACACCCCGGAGCGCGGCCCTTTCTCTGGATACCTTTAGCCGCCTCTACGGGGAAGGGGGGATCCTCCTTTTCGGCTGCGCGGCGGGGAAGGACTCTGGCGGCATGGCGGAGATACTCTGCCCCCGCTTTTCCCGGATTATCATCACGAAGCCGGGGAGCTTTAAGACGAGCTTCCCCGAGGAAACTTGCCGGCTCTTCCAGGCCGCCCTGGACCGGCTGCCGCCGGGGAGCGCCAAACCGGAACTGAGCCTGATTCCCGGCACCGGAAGGGCCATTGACACGGCTCTGGAAGCGGGCCGGCAGCGGGGGCTCCCGGTACTGGGCACGGGCTCCTTCTATCTGGCCGCAGAAATCCGTACCCGGCTCGCCGCGCACGACCAGCTTTACAGGCGCTGACGCGGCCCCGGCCCACCGGACGCACCACCGTTGGTTTGAGAAGCATGCTTGCATGCCGCGCACCACCGTTGGTTTGAGTGACACACCACCGTTGGTTTGAGTGACACCCCACCATTGGTTTGAGCGGCTGATACGAGGCTGTCAGGCGCTCTGAAGGCACGAGAACCCTGGCGCACGCTGCACGAGGGCCCTAGCGCACGCTCGATGGTGTTTTTTAGCGCTTCCCGAGACGGCCGGGACTAATCCTTGATATTGTACTTTCTTCTAAAGCGCTCAATCCGGCCGGCGGTATCCACCAGCTTCTGTTTGCCCGTAAAGAAAGGGTGGCAGGCGGAGCAAATTTCCACTTTGATATCCTTCACGGTCGAGCGGGTTTCGATCACATTCCCGCAGGCGCAGGTAATCTTCGTTACCTCGTACTTGGGGTGAATCTTCTTTTGCATATATCCTCCAAAACTATCTCAATCCATCCCGGCGGAACCGGTATTCATCGAATTCAGGAATGCTTCATTATTCTTGCTTTTCTTCATTTTGTCAACCAGCAATTCGATGATTTCGATATCGTCCATAGGGTTGATGACCTTGCGGAGTATCCAAATCTTCTGGAGTTCCTTTTCGGAGAGGAGCAGTTCCTCCTTCCTGGTGCCGGATTTCTTGATGTTGATGGCCGGAAAGAGCCGGCGGTCGCTGATGCGCCGGTCCAGGTCAATTTCGTTGTTGCCGGTACCCTTAAATTCCTCGAAAATAACCTCGTCCATACGACTTCCGGTCTCGATCAGGGCCGTGCTGATGATGGTCAGACTCCCCCCCTCTTCGATGTTCCGGGCGGCTCCAAAGAAGCGCTTGGGCTTGTGCAGGGCATTGCTGTCAACACCGCCGGACAGTATCTTGCCTGAGGCTGGTACGGTCTGGTTGTAGGCCCGGGCAAGACGTGTGATGGAGTCCAGAAGGATCACCACATCTTTCTTATGCTCCACCAAGCGCTTGGCCTTTTCCAGAACCATTTCCGTTACCTGGACATGCCGGCTGGCCTGCTCGTCAAAGGTCGAGGAAATAACCTCCGCCCGAACGGTCCGTTCCATGTCGGTAACCTCCTCGGGCCGCTCGTCGATGAGCAGCACGATGAGGTAAACCCCGGGGTGGTTCCTGGTGATGGCATTAGCGATCTTCTGCATCATGATAGTTTTACCCGTCCGGGGGGGCGCCACGATGAGGGCCCGCTGGCCTTTGCCGATAGGGCAGAAGAGGTTGATGATCCGCTCGCTAACCCCCTCGGGGGTGGTTTCTAAGTCCAGCGTCTCGTCGGGCTCCAGGGGCGTCAGGTTGTCAAAGGGAATCCGGTTCTGGGCCACCGTGGGATCGTCGTAGTTCACGGTCTCCACCCGCAGCATAGCGAAGAAACGCTCCCCTTCCTTGGGGCTGCGGATCTGTCCGTAGACCGTGTCTCCGGTCTTGAGGGCAAAAAGCCTAATTTGACTGGGGCTGATGTAGATATCATCGGGTCCCGGCAGGTAAGAGTTCTGGGGGCTCCTAAGGAAACCATAGCCATCGGGCAGAATTTCCAGGGAACCGTAGGCGTAGATGACCCCGCCCCGCTCCGTATGGGCCTTGAGCACCGAAAAGACGATCTCCTGCTTTTTCAGAGCCACCATATCGTCATGGCTAATGTTGTAACTGGATGCCAGTTCCCGCAGGTCGATCATGTTCAGGCGTATCAACTCGTTGATGGTGAGCCGGGGTTTACCGTTATCCTGATCCATCCGGGGTTCTGGCCGTCCGTAGAGGTCCGGCATAGAGGGCAAATGTATAGGTGTGCCCTCCCCCGGGGCATTGGCGCCCGTAAAAACAATAGCGCCGCCAGCCTCATTCGCAGCCGGATCGACATAATCCCTCGGTTGCGCGGCGGCCTCGAACTGGGGGACCGGGCCGTTGAATGCGGCTCCGTAGGGCTCCCTTCCACGGGATCGTCCCCTGGACCGTCCCGAATCGCGGTGGGCCCCCGGCTCCCCGGAATCCTCGCGCCGGGTCCTGGCCCGCACCACCAGCTTGGGCCGTTCAACGGCCTCCTCTTCGACCGGGACTGCGGTTGGGGCCGAGTTTTCCGCCGGGAAAAGATCCTCTGAATCTGCCATCGGTTCCACAGGATTTACTGTTCTGCTTTTCCTTAATAAGGCCATAAAATGACTCCGTTTATCAAAATCGTATCGGGTATGAGAATCAAATGTAATCTATTCCTGTTCGCTTATTGTTCATTTGAAAAACTTTATATAAAAATATCCCCTTTTCATCTTTTTGTCAAGTCTTTCGGACTTTCTCAGAGAAAATTTATTTATGCACCATCAACGGCGATACGTCATCGTCAAACTCCTCGAGGTTACCCCAGAGAAGAATTATTCTATGCTGCGGCAAAGAAACCCCAAGGCTTCCCGGGCGGCGGCCAAACGAATCTGATTCCGCTTTCCAGTAAAGTGATATTCCCGGGCCTCCTCGCCGATGACCGAGGAGATGCCTATCCAAACCGTCCCCACCGGGAGACCGGAACTGTCGCCCTCAGGACCGGCTAGGCCCGTTACCGAGACGGCCAAGGCCGCACCGCTCTTTCCCCGGGCACCCGTCGCCATGGCCAGGGCCGTTTCCTGGCTCACCTCCCCGCACCGCTCCAGGAGTTCCCGGTCCAGCCCTAACAGGGCGATTTTAGCCTCCGGAGTATAGGTCACCAGGGAACCCCACAAGACCCGGGAGGCCCCGGGAACCTCCCCCAGAAGAGAGGCCACGAGGCCCGCAGTACAGGATTCGGCTACGGCAATACGCATGCCTTTTTTTCCGGCCAGACGGACGAGCCGGATTGCGATGGACTCAGGCATGGGCACGCTGGAGCTCGGCCTTGATCTCCTCGGTGGGCCGGGAGAAGATTTCCACCTCGTTTTCTGCCCGGGTCATACTGCATTGGCCCTCAAAAAGTACCCCGTCGGCGATCCTGAGCCGGGCGGCGGTTACATCCCCCCGGATCTCGGCCCCGGCCAACATATCCACCTTGTCCAAGGCACGAACCGCCCCGATCACCGTTCCATAGACAAAGAGGGAGTTCACCGAAATATGGTCGGCTTCTACCATCGCCCCCCGGTCCACAATAAGGACCCCCACGGCCTCAATGGTCCCCCGGAATTTCCCCTGAATACAAAGCGTCTCCTTGAACCGGAGAAATCCGTTAAAATCCGTACTATTATCGAAGATAACGATCTTTTCGTCCTTCTTTTTACCTTCAGTCTTTGCCATAACTATTCCTCTTGCTCCGCTTTCATGCGTATCTGCTTTTCCAATGCCTGGATGCCTATCTCGCCTTTCTTGAGGTCCGCCCACTCAGAGGTGGTTTTTTCAATTCGAACATCCAGTTCCGCAACGGATTTCCGCACCCGCTCGCTCTGGTCCTTAAGACCCGAGAGGAGGGCATCCCCCTTGAGAGAGCCGTTCTCCAGGGCGACGATACGGCGGTCCAGCTCGTCCATACCCCTGTGGAACTCCGCCACACCTTGCTTCAGGTCGGTGTTCAGGGCCTCGGCCATACCCAGCCGGGTCTCCCGGACCACGATCTGGGCGAAAAATTCCCGGTTTCGCAACACCGCCCGGATCCGGGCCAAAACCTCGGAAAAATTAAAGGGCTTGGTAATATAGTCGTCTATCCCCAGCTCAAAGCCCTCGACCTTGTCCTTCACGTCCGCGAGCCCCGAAAGCATGATGATAGGGATCTCCCGAAGCTTGATATCTTCCTTCAGAATCCTGGTAAGCTCCCAGCCGGACATCTTGGGCATAATATTGTCCAAAAGAATTAGGTCCGGAAAAAACCACTTCACCTTTTCCAAGGCCGTAAACCCGTTCTCCGCCCGCTCAACGCTGAAACCCAGTTTGGAAAGCATGACATCAAAAAAATCAAGATTAGCAGACTCATCATCAACGATGAGTATTTTTTTTCGGGAACTCACGCTGTTCTTCTCTCCTTAATACTCTTTATTATACGCCAAGCCGCGCCGCTAAACAAGATGATAAGGGCCAGAATGACGAAAATTTGTCCCAAAATATCGCCCAGCCGAGTATAGAGACTCTGCTCCTCCAACAAGGGAATGTCCAGGGCCAGGACCGTCTCGGTAAAGGGCTCAGCCATGGCGATAATCCTCCCATCGGGGCCGATGCCGCAGGTCTGGCCCGTGGCGGTAGCCCGTACCAGGGAACGACGGTTCTCCACGGCCCGAAACACCGCCATGCCCAGGTGCTGCATCTGGCAGGAGAGCGTCCCGGACCAGGCATCGTTGGATATGTTCGCCAGGAAGTTCGCTCCCCCCAGGACAAATTCCCGGGGAAGGTCCCCAAAGGTATCCTCAAAACAAATCGGTGTGGCAAAGCGCAGCCTCCCCTGTTCGAAGATCAGGGCCTCCTTCCCGGCCGTCCACTGATGGGTATTCGCTGCCAGGAGATACTGATAGAAGCCGGGAAAGCGATCTTTGTAGGGGAAATGTTCCGTAAAAGGCACCAGATGCATCTTCCGGTATATCTCCGGCTCCTTGCCCGGGGTAAAAAAAATGGCCGCGTTATAGTCCACCCGTTCCCACTGGCCCGCCGCGTTGACCTCTTTCCGTCCGTCATCATTGCCGATGAGAAAGGGAACCTCTTGGACCTCCATATAGGCCGACAATTCCTTGACCAGTTCCACCATCTCGTAGGAATCGTAATCGTCCCGGTAGTGGAGATGCCAGTAAATCCGGGGGGCAAAGGCAGTTTCGGGCCAAACCACCAGGTCAGGCTGAGGTTCGGCTTCCAGGGCCTCCCCGGAAAGACGCCTTAGGACCCGGAACTTTTCCCGGTATGCCACCACCCCGTCGGCCCAGGGGCTTTCATTGCTCTGTATCAGGGCGATCCGGGCTGTCTCCTCCGGGGAATAGTCCCGGTTTGCATAGTCCCGCGTCATAACCAGGCCGTAGACCAAGGACGCGATAAGGGCGCAGGTCCAGAGCAACCCCGGCAGCCATTCGCGGCGGATACCGGCCAAAAACCCACGCACCTCAACACTCGTCAAACCTTGAGCAATATAGGCCGATGAGAATACTACCAGGGCCGAGACCGCCCAGACCCCAAAGAGATCGGCAATCTGGATCACCGGAAGGAAGCTCCACTGAGAATAGCCCGTGATCCCATAGGAATAACCCAGGAAGCCCAGGGTGCGCAGGTATTCGTAGGCCAGCCAGATGAGCCACTGGAGCAGATAACCCCGGCGCGGGAAAAAGATCAGGGCCAGCTTGAGCAGGGGGAAAAGGAAGGTGAACCAGAGCAGGTAAAGGATCCCCACAAAAAGGCCTGCCAGAGGATGGAAGGCCCCCAGCCAATAATTGAAAAGACTGTAGGCGCTATAGCCGTAAAGAGCCCCCCAGAGGGCCGCAGTCCTCAGGCTCACCCGGCGGATGAGAACAAAGACCGGCACATAGGCCAGCCAAGCCAACAACGCCCCCCCCCCGGCGAAAAGCGGATTGGGAAAAGAGGCGGCAAAAAGAAAACTGCCCAAGGCCAAAAGCCCCAAGTTGACCAAGAGGGCCCGGATCCAGGCCCCCCTGCCAGGGATACTCATGGTTCGGCCTCGCTGGGAGACTCCCCGGAACCCTTCAAGTTCCAGACCGAACGTTTCAATTCCCGGCCAGGTCTAAAAGCAGCGATACCGTGGGAACTTACCGACACACTCTCGCCGGTCCGGGGGTTCCGGGCCTTAAGGCGGCCCTTGCGGACCCGTATCTCGAAAGTACCGAAGCCCCGGAGCTCCACACTCTCCTGCCGGACCATGGCGCCTTTAACCTCACCGCAGAAAAGGTCGATAACAGCACGAACGTCCTGACGGTCAAGCCCGGTCTTTTGATATACGGAGTCGATAATATCAGCCTTGGTAAGCTTATGCGCCGCCATATCGCTCCCCGGTATCCTACAAGCCGGGCCCGGCCTTACTGGGCGGCTTTTAGGGAGTTGAAAAGCCGCTGCATTCGGGACTTTTTCCGGGCCGCAGCGTTCTTCTTGAGGATCCCTTTGCCGGCGGCGGTATCGATCTTCTTGACCATATCCTTCAGGGCCGCTTCGGCCTCGGCCGCCTTCTTCTGCTGGGCCAGACTGACGAATTTCTTCACGCTGGTCCTGACTGCGGTCTTGACCGACTTATTCCTGAGCCGGCGCTCTTCACTCTGCCGGTGTCGCTTTTCAGCGGAACTGCTTTTTCCTGCCATACATTACTCCGATTATTTAAAGTCCGACGGACGCCGTTCGATCCGCTTGCATTTTTCGCATTCGGCTTGATTTTTGATTTTCCCATTCTCAAAAACCGTCTTCATTTTGATTTCACCCCCGCAGGAGCAAAAAAACTTCTGTGTCGCGCTCGTGGTACGCGAATTTTTACTGGCCTGGGCCATAGTCCTTCTCCTTAATGCTTACGCATATATTCTTCTTTCCAACATATCAGAGACCGGTCAATCCTGTCAAGTGGATAAATTCAGCTCTTTTTTCAAGAAGCTATGATTTTTTTCAAAATTATCTTCCCTTTTTCTCGAAAATAGATTATTATAATTGTCAAAAAGTATCTTACATAAGGAGGCATTTTATGAGAATCACAACTCGCGGCCGTTATGCCCTCCGGGCATCCCTTACCATGGCAGCCATAGCGAAGGATAGAAGTCCGGTGGCCATCAGTGCCTTAGCTGATAGGAGCATCGCATGAACCCGACAAGAAATAGGGACGCGGATTACCAAACCCTGATCAATACCCTCAAACGGCAGCGGAAGGGGGTCACGGCGGCGGATATGGCCGCACGAACAGGTATGCCTTTGCATACGGTTCGGGAACTGGTCCCCATGGCCGCCGATGAGTATTCCGCCAGGCTCGAGGTAACCGAGTCGGGGGAAATCCTCTACTCCTTCCCCCGGGGCTTTACGAGCAAATACCGGGGCTTCCGGGCCGGGCTCCGCCGGGCGGGGCAGGCCCTGAAAAGGGGGCTTAAGATTGGCGGTACGGCGGTCTTTAAGGTCTGGATCATGGTGATGCTGGTGGGCTACTTCCTCATCTTCATGCTTCTGGCCCTGGCTTCCCTGATGCTGACCATGTTTGGGGGCAGTTCCTCGAACGGCCGCTCGTCGGGCCGGGGTGGTCTCAATCTGAGTTCCGGCATCTTCAATATGATTATCAGGATATGGTTTTACTCGGAGCTGATGAAGCCGCGG
>JAITON010000010.1 GCA_031289935.1 Treponema sp. | reverse complement strand
ATATGATTCTTCAAGCGTAACGAGGAGGTACTAAAGTGACGCAAAAAGAAATGACCCGCCGTGAGTTCTTAAAGAACGCCGGCATCGTGGCCGGAGCCGCCGCCGGAGGAAGCCTGCTGCTTTCTTCCTGCGCGACCACCGGAGCCGCCGCATCGACTCTCCCGGAGACCTGGGACTACGAGGCTGACATCGTCGTAATCGGTATGGGGGGCGCAGGCGCCTGCGCTGCCATCGAAGCTTACGACGCGGGCGCCAAGGTTCTGGTCCTGGAAAAACAGGCCGAAGACCACCACTTCCCGAACACGAGAATGTCCGGCGGTGTGTGGCACAACCCGGTTCGCGACGGCGACCCGGCCGCTCTCAAGGAATACATCAAGTCCATGATGAGCGGAGAGAATCTCCCCTGGAAATTCGAGGGCGAGATGGAAGACCGTTCCGAGGCGATGGCCACCATGTTCGCGTCGGGGATTCTGGAGATACAGGACTTCCTGCTGAAACAGGCCCCCGGGCTGGACCCTGCCGCCATGACTCCCGGCGGAGACGCGTCCTTCCCCATGTTCCCGGCCTTTGGGGCGGGGAAATACGGGCGGACGGTGAGCACCCGTTTTAAGGATTACCAGAACGCCGATCAGGACCAGCGGACCTATCAGCGGCCTACCGACCAGACGAGCAACGGTGAAGCGTTCTTCCGGGCTCTGGTCTACGAAGGAATCAAGAGCAAGCGCCCCGGCATCCAGCGTTTCTACGAAACCCCGGCCAAGGATCTTATTCGGGATCCCGTTGACGGCCGCGTAAAGGGTGTCGTTGCCACGACCAAGGACGGCAGGGAGATCAAGGTAAAGGCGGCCCGGGCGGTGGTCCTTACTTCGGGCGGCTTTGAGTACAGCGTTAAGATGCGCCGCGCCTTCCTGGAAGGCCCCGGTGTTAAGGGCTGGGGCTTCTACGGTTCCCCGGACAATACCGGCGATGGTATCGAGATGGCCATCAAGATCGGCGCGGCCCTGGTCAAGGTTGCCAAATCCGCGTCCCGGATTGAGCCGGCTTTCCCCGTGGGCGTTGGCTACGAGAAGACGGGCCTCAAGATGGGCACCAGCCAGAACATCACTTCCAACCGGAACAGTATCGTGGTGGATAACTACGGCAGCCGTTACACCGACGAGTACATCATCACCGACTCCACCCGGCCGTACCGGTATCAGTTCTATAAGGAGGCGGTGCACTACGACATGCTCACCATGTGTTATCCCCGGGTCCCCAGCTGGGTAATCTTTGACGAGACGGCCCGTGCGCGGGGGCCGGTGGTCAGCGGCGGTACCGTGCAGTACGATTTCGTCAAATGGGACAATGACAACATGAACGGTATCAACGCCGGCTGGATTCACAAGGGCAATACCATTGAGGAGCTGGTGGAGAAGATCAAGGCGGATCCGGAGAACCGGGAGCTTATTGACGTGAATAACGTCAGGACAGCGATCCAGCAGTTCAACGAATACTGCGCCAAGGGTGTGGACGAGCAGTTCGGCCGGGCCATTTCGACCATGGCCCCCGTGGAGAAGCCCCCCTACTACGCTATGAAGCTCTATCCGGGCGGGCCGAATACCAAGGGCGGTATCGATGCCGACGAGAACCGGCAGGTCTACGACTGGGAGGGCAGGCCCATTGCCGGGCTCTTCTCTGCCGGTGAGATTTCGTCGGTTTTCAAGTTCGTCTACCAGGCGGGCGGCAATATCACCGAATGTGTCGTCTGCGGACGGAAGGCGGGCCAGAACGCCGCCGCTCAGCGTCCCTGGGCCTAGGGCCTGGGCCTAAGGCCTGGGCCTAGGCTGGTTTTGCAGCCCCGAGGGCCGGCTTAAACGCCGGCCCTCTTTCTAATATGGAGTTATCATGCACGATATTACGATTGCGGTTCTGGGAAACATCCCCGAGATAGATGCCGGTATGGACCTGTCCTTTAAGGTCCGGGTGTCCTGTCCCCCGCCCGGTACTTTGGAAGGCTCCCCGGTCCGTATCCTCGACGGGGAAGGCGGTCTTATTGCGGAGGCGGTCCTCCTGGGGCCTGGAGACGGCGGCAATGAAACGGAGCCCTTCCGTATAAAGGCGCCGGTCAGTCCCGGCGTCTATACCTGGACGGCCCTGTTCCCGGCCCAGGAAGCGGCGGACCCGCCCCAGGACGAGGCCAGGGCCGCCTTCTCCTTCAGGGTAAAGCCCCACCATATCAGCCTCTCTGCCTGGGGCATCCCCTCGCCGGCCAGCAGGGGCGAAAAATGCACGGTAAAGATAGGCGCCGCCTGTTCCTCGGGCTGCTCCCTGGCGGGGCTCCCCTTGATTATTGAGGACCCTCAGGGCGGCCCCCTGGGCGGCCCCCTGGCGGCGGGCAAATTGGGGGAAACTATCCTGGACAATACCACCAACACCTATTGGACGGCCCAGGAATTTACCGCCCCGGCAGCAGACGGGGTCTATAGCTGGACTGCCCGCTGCCCAGTGGAGGGGCTGGAACTCCCCCACGAAGCGGAGGCCATAACCTTCCACTTTAGGACCGCCCCTGCGCCGGAACACCAGGTGAGTATTGAAGTGAGCGGGGAAAACGACCATCTGCCGGTCCGGGACGCCATTATCATGGTGGGCCTGCACCAGGCCTCTACCGACAAGCAGGGCCGCGCCGAATTGACCGTCCCCGGCGGCAAGCAGGATGTCTCAATCATACACCCCGATTATATTCCCTATCTGGAGAACCGGGATATAACCGGGGATCTGCGTCTTCCGGTAAGACTGGTGTACCTGCCCCTTTCCTAAGCTAATGAACCAGGTCCGTGTTGGTGAGCCCGGCCTGCGCCAGGGCTTTTTCCGCCGCCGACATAACCGCCCGGCTGGTATAGGAGGCCATGGACACCACATCAACCGCCAGTTCCCGAACATCAATGGTATTGTTGGCGAGCATGAGGCCCGGGAGCGTATCAATGGCAACGCTGCCGATGCCGACCGTCTCGCTGGGGCCCTTGGCCTCAACCAGGGTAAGCACCCGGTCCTGCACGTCCAGGGTTACCGTGACCAGACCCCCGCCCTCGGGATAGCCCAGACTGGTCCCTACATAGGGCCCCGGCTGCACCTGATCCGGCGGGGTGATCACCAGGCCCCCGGCCTGGCTGCTGGGCGCCGGAGCTTCGGGGGCTGGTTCCGCGCTGGGCGCCGCGCTGGGCGCCGGGCTCTGGGCGCAGACGGCCAGGCCCAGCGTCATGGCCAGCACG
>JAITON010000114.1 GCA_031289935.1 Treponema sp. | reverse complement strand
TCTACGTATTCGTTTGTTTCGGTGTTGACCAGGATCTTTTCGCCCTGCTTGATAAACAGAGGCACCCGGACCGTGAGGCCCGTTTCGGTGGTTACGGGCTTGGTGGCCCCGGAAACCGTGTCGCCCTTGATGTAGTTCTCGCTTTCCGCCACGGTAAAGACCACCTTATAGGGAATCTTGATGTCGATAACCTTGCCTTCCCAGATAGTGAGATCGTAGGAGTCCTCGCTCTTGAGGTAGAGTTTTTTCTCCTCGTGGTCCGTTATGGGCACCTCGTACTGGTCGTAGGTCTCGTTATCCATAAAGTGATAAAAATCCGTGTCGGCGTACTGGTACTGGCAGGCCTTTACCTCAACCTGGGCGTCATCCACCTCCTGCTGGGTAGGGATAGTCAGGCTGAGCACCGAGCCGTCCTTGATGCTCTTCATCTTAACCCGGGCCACGGCGGTGCCCTTCCCGGGGTTGTGAAATTCCCGGTCAACTACCAGAAAAGGCTGTCCCTTTTGGAGCAGGCAGCTCCCTTTGACAATATCTCCGCCTCGTATCATAGAAATCCTCGCTTGCTTACTGTTTTGTGGGAGGAATATAGCATGGATTAATGAACTGCGTCTAGGGACACGCGGGATGGCGTTTTTGAGCGCTTCCCTTGATACATTATCAATCAGCGTTTAGACTTAAGCGATGATAAACAACCGGTATATTTTACGGCGCCGCGACCATCTTGCGGACCAGGAAGAGCTGCTCCTCCACGAGACGCTTTTCCATAATGCTAACGGCTATCTGGGAGTCCGCTCCTGTCTCGAGGAGAACCCCGGGGGTTTCCGGTCCGTGCGGGGCATGTACCTGAACGGGTTCTGCGACATTATCCCCATGATCCAGGCGGAGAACCTCTACGGGCTGGCCAACGAGAAGGAAACCATGCTCAATGTCCTGGACACCCAGACGGTCCGGCTCTTTGCGGGGGACGAAGCCTTTTCCTGCTTTTCCGGGGAATGTTCTTCGGAACGGGTCCTGGACATGGAGGCGGGTCTCTCCCGGCGGATCGTTTCCTGGCGCTCTCCCGGCGGGAAGCGTCTCAGGCTACAGATAACCCGCATGGCTTCCTTTGTCATACAGCCCCTGTTTCTGATGCAATACGAGCTCTACTCGGAGGATTACCGGGGGCCGGTGCGCTTTGAATCCCTCCATGAGGGTGATGTCAGGAATTACAGCAACCCCGATGATCCCCGCCTGGCCAGGGAATCGCGGCAAAATATCCGGGTCCTGAGCTCCGGGGTGGATAAGACCGGCGCTTCCCGGATGGTTTCCGAAACCCTGCGTTCGGGCCTCAGGCTGGCATCGCTGGCGTACAATTCCCTGGCATCGCCGGCGTACAATTCCCTGGCACTGCTGGCGTACAATTCCCTGGATACCGGTTATAGCGGCCGGTTTACTACCGGCGCCTCCCGGATACAACAGGAATTGTGCGCGGAGATTGAACCGGGGCAAAGCCTTACCCTGAGCAAGTACACGGTTTTGTGCGACTCTATCCGTTACGGCGAGGGTATCGAAGATGCGGCGGAGCAAATACTCGGGGAGGCCCTGGAGCAAGGGCCTTTGGGCCTCTACGCGGCACAGAAAAACTACCTCAGAAACTACTGGGAAAACTGCCGTATCGAAATCCGGGGGGATGATGCTCTTAACCAGGCTCTGCTCTACAACCAGTACCAGCTCCTCCAGTCGGTCTCCAGGGACGGCCGGGGCAATATCGCCGCCAAGGGCCTTTCCGGCGAAGGCTACGAGGGGCACTATTTCTGGGACACCGAAATGTACATCATGCCCTTCTTTGCCCTCTGCGATCCCCCGATCGCACGGGCCCTTATCGAGTACCGCTACCGTATCCTGGACAGAGCGCGGGAGAACGCCGCCCTCCTGGGGCACCGTTCCGGGGCCCTTTTCCCCTGGCGGACTATCCGGGGGATGGAATGTTCGGGGTTTTTCCCCGCAGGCGCCGCCCAGTACCACATCAACGGGGACATTGCCTACGCGGTTATCAATTACTGGCTTTTAACGGGGGATATTGAATTCATCGCCTCTAAAGGCGCAGAGATTGTGTTCGAGACCGCCCGGCTCTGGCTTGATCTGGGGAACTACAATAACCGGGGGCAATTCGTCATCAACGATGTTACCGGCCCCGATGAGTACACCTGTATCGTGAACAACAATTATTATACCAATGTCCTGGCTCAGTACAACCTTGAATGGGCCGTAAAACTGTACGCGCTGCTTAAGGCGCGGAATCTGCTCAAAGAGCTGGAAGATAAAATCAATATCAACGAGCGGGAAATTGCGGATTTTACCGGGGCCGCAAAGGCTATGTACCTCCCCTACGACCGCAGCCTGGGCATCAATCTCCAGGACGATTCATTCCTTGATAAAAAGGACCTGGACATTGCGGCCATTCCGGCGGAACAGCATCCCCTGCTTCTCCACTACCATCCCCTCTTTCTCTACCGGCACCGGGTCTGCAAGCAGGCTGATACGGTCCTGGCCCATTTCATCCTGGAAGAAAAGACGAGCCCCGAAGCTATCAGGAATTCCTATAACTACTACGAAAAAATCACCACCCACGATTCTTCCCTTTCCGCCTGCGTGTTCAGCATAATGGCATCCCGGCTGGGGATGCTGGACAAGGCCTGCGGCTATTTTGGGGATTCCGCCAAGCTTGATCTCTTTAACCTGCACCAGAACACCAGGGACGGTATTCACACGGCCAACATGGGGGGCTCCTGGATGGCGGTGGTCTACGGTTTCGGGGGGCTGCGGGTTAAGGAAGCGGGCCTGTACCTGGCCCCCATCATCCCCGGCGCCTGGGAGGGATACGAATTCTGTATCTTTTACCGGGGCAGCAGAATAACGGTCGCCGTTGGACCTGATGAATTTGAAATCAGCGCCTCCCCGGAAAATGCCGAAGGTATAACCGTATTTGTGTACGGCGAGCCCCGGCTCCTTAGAGGAAAACTCCGGGGCAGTATCCCTGCATTAAAGTAGCATAGCTTCCAGGGACGCGATGTACCGGTCTGCGCCGGGGAGATGCTCCGGCCGGCCTATGGCGACGGCGATCATGCCGCCGGCCTTAGCCGCCTGGATCCCCGCAGCGGAATCCTCGAAAACCGTGCAGTCCGCCGGGGCCAGGCCCAGGGCTGCCGCTCCCTTGAGAAAGACCTCCGGATCGGGCTTGGCGCGGCTTACCGTGTTGCCGTCAATGAGGGCGTCAAAATACGGGCGGATCCCCAGGCGGTCGAGGATCAGCGGGGCGTTCCTGCTGGCCGATCCCAGGGCGATGCGGATTCCCCGGGCTCGAAGCTCCCCGAGGTAGGCCGCCGCGCCGGGGAGCAGGGCGCTTGTGTCCAGGCTATTGAGGTACTCCACATACCAGGCGTTTTTTCGGGCGGCGGATGCTTCCTTTTCGGTATCGCTGAGACTCCGGCCCCCCAGCTCAAGCAGGATTTCCAGGGAACGCATCCGGCTGACCCCCTTGAGGCGCTCGTTACCGGCCTCGCTAAAGTCGAAGCCTAATTCGGCGGCCAGCCGCTTCCAGGCCAGATAGTGATACCTGGCCGTGTCCACCAGGACCCCGTCCAGATCGAAGATGGCGCCCCGGAAGGCCGGTATGGGTTGTTTTTCGTTCATAGCTCCAGCTTGAAGTATCCGTCAAATTGTTCTATCACATTATTCGCAGGTTTGGGAATAGAGAGCCGAAAAATCACCTCCAAACTCGCAAGAGTTTACTCTAAACTCGCAAGAGTTTACTCCAAACTCACGAGAGTTTACTCCAGACTCACGAGAGTTTACTCTAAACTCACGAGAGTTTACTCTAAACTCACGAGAGTTTACTCTAAACTCGCAAGAGTTTACTCTAAACTCGCGAGAGTTTACTCTAAACTCACGAGAGTTTACGCCACCGGGCGCCCCGGTCTCGTCGTATAGCTTGCCGTGCAAACTGCCCCTACCTTTTCCCGGCGAAATCTGCTACACTCTCCCCATGAAATGGAGTCAAACCTTTATCCCCACCTTGCGGGAAGTACCCAGCGATGCGGTGATCGCGAGCCACCGCCTGATGTTCCGTTCCGGCATGATCCGGAAACTTGCCAACGGCCTTTTTGCCTACCTGCCCCTGGGGCTCCGGTCTTTCAGGAAGCTGGAGCGGATTATCCGGGAGGAGATGGACGCCACCGGCTCCCAGGAAATAAAGCCCCCGGTGCTGGTGCCTGGCGAAATCTGGAAGGAGTCGGGCCGCTGGGAGGCCATGGGTGACGAGCTGCTCCGGGTAAAGAACCGTTTGGGAGGGGATTTCGTGGTCTCTCCCACCGCCGAGGAGGCCTTTACGGCCATCCTGCGGGATGAGCTTTCGAGCTATCGCCAGCTTCCCCTCTCGCTCTATCAGATCAACACCAAGTACCGGGACGAAATCCGCCCCCGCTACGGGGTTATGCGGGGCCGGGAGTTCATCATGAAGGACGCCTATTCCTACCATACTGATGATGAGAGCCTGGACAAGACCTACCAGGACATGGGCCGGGCCTACCGCCGGGTCTTTGCGCGCTGCGGTCTTGCGGTGATCCCCGTCCGGGCCGATTCGGGGGCCATGGGCGGCTCGGGTTCCGAGGAGTTTATGGTAGAAAGCGAGATCGGCGACAATACGCTGATTCTCTGCCGGGGTTCCGAAGGGCAGCCGGGATGTGATTACGCCGCCAATGTGGAGAAGGCGGGCTGCAAGGCTGATCCGCCCCGCCCGGTGGAAGAGGCGAAAGCTGCGGCGGCATCGACGCCGGCTATCGAAGCGATTGATACGCCGTCGGTCAAGACTATCGAGGAGCTTTGCCGCTTCCTCCAGACCGATGCGAAGAGCTTTATCAAGACCCTCATCTACAAGGCGCTGAACGTGGAGGCCGATTTAAGCAACGCTCCTGGCGGCGCGAACCTGGACCGCAAGCCTGTCCCCGAGGCCTTTTTCGCCGTGGCTATCCGGGGGGACCTGGACGTGAACGAGCTGAAGCTGGCCGCAGCGCTCAAGGCATCGGAGGTGATGCTGGCGGCAGATACCGACGTGCTGCGCCTGACCGGGGCTCCGGTGGGGTTTGCCGGGCCGGTGGGTCTCACGGGGCTGCCGGTGCTCGCGGACTGGACGGTAACGGCCATGAACAACGCGGTAACCGGCGCTTTAACCAAAGACCTGCACTACAAACATGTTGCCTACGGCCGGGACTTTGGGGCCTGGCTTGTGGCCGATGTACGGACCGTCAAAACCGGGGACCGCTGCCCGGTCTGCGGCGGGGAGCTCTACGAGAAAAAGGGTAACGAGCTTGGGCACATCTTCAAGCTGGGGTACAAATATACCCGGACCATGAACCTAAGCTACCTGGACGAAAACGGCAAGAGCCAGATTCCCACCATGGGGAGTTACGGTATCGGCCTGGACCGGACCCTGGCGAGCGTCATTGAAGCGCATCACGATGAGGCAGGTATCGTCTGGCCCATCACGGTGGCCCCCTGGCAGGTGATTATTGTGCCGGTCAAGTACAACGGCCTGGTAAAGGAAACCGCCGGCCGCATTGCGGCGGCCCTGGAGGAGGCCGGGGTAGAAGTACTGCTGGACGACCGGGACGAGCGGCCCGGTGTAAAGTTCAACGATGCGGACCTCATCGGCATCCCCTACCGGCTCGTGGTGGGGGAGAAGAATCTCGCCGGGGATACGCCCAAGGTGGAACTGAAGCGGCGGGTTGAAAAAGAGAGCCGCCTGGCGCCGGTGGATACGGTCGCCGGGGAACTGGCGGCAATGGTGCGGCGGGATTTGGCGGAGTACCGTTAAATAGCCGCTCCGGGGGATAGGGGACCATGTTACTCGTCAAGGCAGAAGGGCGAATACAACAGTATATCAATTTTCTGGAACAGCGATCCTACCGGAATATCCTGGACCTGGATTTTGAGGTCTATGAAACGGCAGAATCGCTACGGGAGCCTCCTGAGGGGGTTTCCTGGCAACCTGCCCCGGCACGGCCAGGGGCGGCCTATCCCTGGGGCCGGGAATGGTGCTGTTCCTGGTTCCGCGCCAATTTTACGGCCCCATCCGGCGGGAGGCCCCTCTTCCTGAGCGTAACCCCCAACGCCGATTCCCTGGCCTTTATCGACGGGGTCCCGGCGGGGGCCTTTAACCCCTTCCACCGCCGGTTGCGTATCAAACGGGACGGCCGGGAACACAGCCTCCATGTGGAGGCCTATGGGGGGCATTTTTACGGTGGAGAACATCCCTTTATGCAGGACGAGGTCATCCTTACCCTGTCCTGCCGCATCCCCAAGTATCCCAACAGCTTTGAGGGCGGGGCCCTGGTTGAACGGATTGAGCCGGTCTATGCCCTCTATTATGATGTACGGGCCCTCTTTGAAACGGCCAAGACCCTGGATGATAATTCCCTGCGCAGGGCCCGGATCATCAAGGGTCTTTACGATGCTCTCATGGAGATTCCCTTTGCAGGTCCTGATGATGAGCTTGAGGAAAAGGCTGTAGCAGCAAAACTGCGCATAGGACCGCTTCTGCAAGAAAAGAACAGTAATACTACGCCGAAGATATACCTCACCGGACACGCCCATATTGACCATGCCTGGCTCTGGCACCTGGGGGAAACGGCCCGGAAAGTGGCCCGGACCTACCGGAACATGACGGCCCTGGCGGAGGAGTACCCGGAGTTCAGCTTTGTACAGTCCCAAGCAGCCCAGCTTGAGATGGTTGAACGGGAGTATCCATCGGTTTTTGCGGAGGTGCGGCGAGCCTACGCCAATGGCAACTGGGAGCCCAACGGCGGTATGTGGGTCGAAGCCGACTGTAACATTACCGGCGGCGAGTCCCTGATCCGGCAATTCCTGGTGGGGAAGCAGACCGTGGAGAAACTGCTGGGCTACGAGGGGGACACTCTCTGGCTGCCCGACGTGTTTGGCTACGCGGCGGCCCTGCCGCAGATCCTCGCGGGTTGCCGGATCAAATACTTTGTAACCAGTAAGATCAGTTGGAACGATACCACCCGCTTCCCCTACGACAGCTTTCTCTGGCGGGGCATCGACGGTACGGGCATTAAAACCCATTTCCTCGCGGACCGTGCCGAGGGTTACAACGGCCGGGTGAGTCCCGCAGGGCTTTGGCAGAATTGGAAGGATATTCAGCACAAGGAACTTATCAGCGGGGCGCTCAAAGCCATAGGCGAGGGGGACGGCGGCGGTGGTACTACGCGAGGGGACCTGGAAGGGACTCCCCGCTCCGCTTGGGGCCGGGTTTCCGGCGCCCTGGACGCAATCTTCGGCGGGGCAACGGAACTGCCCGAATGGCAGGGAGAACTCTACCTGGAACTGCACCGGGGCACTTACACGACCCAGGCTCGTACCAAGCGCTATAACCGGCGGCTTGAATTTCTGTTGCGGCAGGTAGAGTTTCTATCGGCGGTAAGCGCCCTGGAGCGGGGGCGGCCCTATCCCTACACAGCGTTACGGTCATGCTGGAAAACCGTACTGACCAATCAGTTCCACGATATCATCCCCGGCTCCTCCATCGGGAGGGTCTATGCCGAGGCCGAGGCGGCCTATGCCGAAGCGGAGAGAGCCCTGGCAGGCTTATCTACAGAGGCCATGAAGCAATTAGCCGGGGGCGATACTGGCGATGTCAAGGCTGGCGGCAGTATCGGCTTCTTTAACACCCTGTCCTGGGAGCGGCGGGCTCCCCTTACCTGGGCGCCGCAGGCTGATCAAAAGGCCGCGTTTATCCGGAACGGAGGCGGCGGGTATCCCGTCCAATACTATACTGACCTTGATGGCAACAGAACTGCCGTTACCTGCCCGGTCCTGATGCCCATGGGTTGGGCCGGTTTCGAGTTTGCCGAAGCAGGCGGCCCGGCGATGAGTCCCGTGGCCACGGCCTTTAGCTACCGGGCGGAGGGGCCGGGAGGGGCCGGGTCTCTGGAAACACCCTTCTACAAACTAGGGTTTGACGAGGCGGGCCGCATCTCCTCGCTCTTTGACCTGCGGCAGAATCGGGAGCTGGTGGCTCCGGGGGGCTGCCTGAACCGGCTGATAGGGGCTGAGGATATTCCGGTTATATGGGAGGCCTGGGACATTGACGCGGATTGGACAAAAAAGGCCGTGGACGAGGACCGGCTCCTTTCCACGGAGATTGCCGCCGAGGGGCCGGTCTGCTTCAGGCTGCGGCGGGTCTATCAGATCGGCAGGGCCTCGCATCTGGTGCAGGACACGGTGTTCTACGCCGAAGACCCCCGGATTGATTTTGAGAGCAAAATCGACTGGCGGGAAAAAGAGCGGCTCCTTAAGGCCGGGTTCGAGACCGCTATCCACACCACTCAGGCCCGCTGTGAAGTACAGTACGGCCACCTCTTTAGGCCCATCCACCGGAACCTGCCCCAGGACCGGGCCCGCTTCGAGTTCTGCGCCCATAAGTGGGTCAGCCTGGAGGAGGCCGGTGGCGGCCTCGCCGTGCTGAACGACTGTAAATACGGCTGGGATGCGGCGGTCCAGGCCGGAGGAAGCCGGCTCAGGCTCACCCTGCTCCGCTCGCCCATTGCGCCGGACCGGACTGCGGACCAGGGGGAACACCGCTTTACCTACAGTCTGCTCCCCTTTGCCGGGACCTTCGGCGGGGCGGGGGTGATCCGGGCGGGCTACGAGTTGAACGCCCCGGCGCCGGCTTCCGGTGGTAGTAATACGGTTAGCGCTGCCTTCTCGCTCTGTACCCTGGACAATCCCGCCGTCATCGTGGAGTGCGTCAAGGCGCCGGAGCCTCAGGCTAAACCGGAGAAGGGCATACCGGGAAAAGGCCTGGTCCTGCGGCTCTACGAAAGCCTGGGGGGAAGGACGGCGGCAAAACTGCGCTTCGCCCGGCCGCTGGTTTCGGTATGGGAGACGGACATGTTGGAAAAGCCGGGGACGGCGCTGCCCGTTTCTGGCGGGGAGCTCAGCCTGGAGTTCCGGGCCTTTGAGATAAAGACCCTGCTCCTGGAGTTCGCCTAGGGAAGCGCTGAAAAACTATAACCACCCAGGGTTGGACCGGGCTGCCGGGAGGCGGCCTTGTAGCAGCTCGTTTACGATGTCAAGCAGGGCTTGGGTCAGATGGTCAGGAATAGCTCGGGGACTTCCTTTTGGAGGAAATCGCGGATCGCCCGCGCGTGGCGGAGGACAATCTGCATATCCGCCTCGGTAATGTCCAGGCCCCTATCGTAGCGGGGCTGGACCGCGAAGTGGGTTATCACCGTGCAGAGCTGGGTTATTGCGCCAAAGGAGGGCCGGTGTTTTTCCGCCAGGATGAGCAATTTGTTCAAATCGTGAATGTAGGGCGGCTCTTCCCCCAGGAATACCAGAACGCCTTTCAGGTATTTCTCCACCCACTGCTGGCAGTGGAAGGCGATGATCGCCGTGGGCACGGGGTGCATAGTGGCGGCCAGATATTCGGCCACCGCCATGTCCCGGTCGGCCAGCTCCCGCCAGTCCGCTACTGAGTTCGTCTGCTTAGCCATAGATGCGTATCCCGTCCCGGCGCACTTTCTGCTCCAGCGTAAAGTTGTACTGGCGGCTTTCAAAGTCGCTTTTGTTTTTGGCGATAATGTCCACGGCCATC
>JAITON010000066.1 GCA_031289935.1 Treponema sp. | reverse complement strand
ACCGCCCCCGCAATACCGGCCGGGTCCCAGGGAGTAACTGGTTAGGTCCTCTGTCCTAACTGGTTAGGTCCTTTGTCCTAACTGGTTGGTCCCCCAGGAGTAACTGGTTGGTCCCTAAGGAGTAACTGGTTGGTCCCCAGGGAGTAACCGGTTGGTCCCCAGGGAGTACCTGGTTGGTCCTCAGGGAGTAACCGGTTGGTCCCTAAGGAGTAACTGGTTGGTCCCCTGCTCAAACGCTTCGCGGTTGAGCTAGAACAACCGCCCGCAATACCGGACGGCCCCCCGGTAGGGGATGACGGGTCCCGCAGGAGGGGGCGGCGTGGTTCTATCAAAGATAGAACCGCCGGACCTCGGAGACCCGGCGGCGCTGTATAAGGCGAAGGTATGGCGTGCTGATTGTCTTTCGTCAGGGTCTCTTGATGCGTTAAGAAGTCAGGCGTCCTGGTGGTAGGCTCGAAGCAGTTCGTCCAGCTCGGCTTCAAGGTTGCTGAGCTGTTCCTCGTAGCGGCGGATACGGCCAAGGGATAATTCTACCTTCTTTTCCCAGAGACGTTCACAGGCGCGGTCCAGCATAAGGCCGAAGCTATCGTCCCCGGTATCTCGAGGGGGGAGCATCGCCTAATAACCCAGGGCTGGCCCCAGGGCTGGCCCCAGGGCGGCTTCCTGTGCCTCTATCCCGCTACTCTCGGCGGCAACGTCACTCCCGGCGGCAAAGACCCGGATCAGGGTCACCACCGCGATAAAGGCAATCAGTACCAGTACCAGCTTACGCATCCATTCCTCCCCGCAAGTTTCAACAGTATACGCTCACTTGCTAAGATAATCCAGGGGGTTGACCGCTTTGCTATTCTTGTACACCGAAAAGTGCAGATGAGGGCCGGTACTGTAACCCGTGCTGCCGACTTCGCCGATCTTCGCTCCCTGGTAGACATAGGCGCCCTGCTTGACCGAAATCTTGCTTAAATGGGCATACATGGTCTGATACTGGCCGCTATGGCTCATGATGATAAAGTTGCCGTAGGTGGCGTTGTAGCCCGTGGAAGAGACGGTCCCGCTCTGGGCGGCCTTGACGGTGGTGCCCGTGGGGGCGGCCAGGTCTATCCCGGTGTGGTTCCGCCAGGCCCCGCTGATGGGATCGGTCCGCCAGCCGAAGGAGCTGGAGAGACGGTAGCTGCTTAGGGGATAGATAAAGAGTTCGCCCAGGGCCAGCTTAAGCTCATCGGTCTTCATGCGGGCGCCGGGGATAAAGAGGGTGATTCCCGCCGCGAGGGAGTCGCTTTCGATTTCATTGGCATCCAGGATGACCTCCAGGGGAACGGCCATGGCGGTGGCTATCTTTTCCAGGCTGTCGCCCCGCTTAACCTCGTAAGGGATGCCGTCCATGTTGGGGAGCCGGAGAATCTGGCCTTCCCGGAGGCTGCGGACATTGGTCAGGCCGTTGGCGGCGATGACGGCGTCCCAGGAAAGGCCGTGGTCCGAGGCGATCTGGGACACGGTTTCGCCTTTCTTAACGGTGTAGGAAATCCAGGCGAAGCTTTCCACCAGGTCCAGGGGGATATCTTCGCTCTGGGCTGCGCTCAGGGCTGCGCTCTGGGCGTCCGGGCCGTTCATGAGGCCTGCATAGGAGGCCATTTCCAGAGATAACCCGGAATCGGCGGCGGCGCTGATGGCGTCAATCCCCAGGGGAAAGTAGTCGTAGAAGCTGACGCCGCCCCGGAGCAGGAACAGGATTGCCAGGGCCGCGGCGGGCAACAGGATCATCTTGGGGGAGATTCTCTTGAGGGATACCGGTCTTGGGGGGGCGGGCCTGGGCTTCGGCGCCTGGGGAAGGGCGCCGGGAACCTTGAAGGGCCGGACGTTTCCGGGATTTTCCGGGCGCCCGGGTCTCCGGCGGAGTTCTTCCAGGGTCTTTTTCAGACTGAAGGGCTGGAAATCCTCCGTCTCCCGTTCCAGGGGGGCGGGCCGGCGGCGGGCCGCGTTCTTGAGCCGTAAAGGATGCCGCTTATGGGCCGGAGCCTGGCGGATCTGGTCAATAAAATTGGGGGAAGCATAGCTCCGGCCTTGACGGGACAGGGACTTGCGGCGCTCGACGTGTTGGACCATGGTTGATTCGATCATGATACTAGTTTATCGACATTATTTCTGATTATCATTATACTCATGAAAGCTGAAGGGAAGACATTTTTGGCCGTGCTGGGGGCCTTTGCGGCGGCCCTCTTGATTAAGGGTTTTCTCGTTGATTTTATGATCGTGGAGGGCCGTTCCATGCTGCCGGCGCTCAGTCCCGGCGCCGTGGTACTGCTGGACCGGAGGGCCTACGGGATCAGACTCCCCGGCGCGGACAGCTACCTGGTCCGCTGGGCCGGGCCCGCAGTGGGGGATGTGGTGGTCTTCATCAGCCCCGGCGGGCAGCAGGCGGTTAAACGCTGTACCGCGCTTACAAGGGAGGGAAAAGTCTATGTCCTGGGCGATAATGGGGACGAATCTTACGACTCCCGGTCCTACGGCCCGGTATCAGCGGAGAGCATTTTGGGGAAGGCGCTGGGAGTCAAATGAATAAAGACGAATCAAACAGACAGCCCCCCCGGCTTAATGTCCGGTTTCTCATCTTTGTCTCCTTCTTTTTGGTGGCGGCCCTGGGGGTGCTGTTCCGCTACGCCTACCTGGCCTTTAATCCCCTGGAGGGGGGCCAGTTGAACCCTCCCCGGGAGCTCACTGAACGGGGCTCTATCCTGGACCGGAACGGCAGGATTCTGGCCCTGCAAACCCGGCTGGCCAATATCAGCGTGTGGCGGCCCGAGATAACCGACCTGGGGGCCCTCTGCCGGGCCCTGGCTCCGGTGCTGGAGATAGAGAGCGGGGAACTGGAGGCCCGGATCACGGGATCGGCCAGCGATTTTGTCTACCTGAAAAAACAGGTGGACCAGTCCACGATCCGGGCGGTGGAGCAGGTCCGGGACCGGGAAAAGTTCCGGGGTATCGGTATTGAGCCCGTGATGGGGCGGATCTACCCGGAAAAACGTCTGGCCAGCCAGATTGTGGGCTTTGTGGGGGACGATAACACGGGACTGGGGGGTATTGAATACGCGTTCGAATCCACCCTGTCCCCGGCGGGACGGAACGGCAGCGATGTGGTCCTGACCATCGACGTCAACGTCCAGTATATCCTGGAGGACATTGCGGGCCGGATTATGGAGGAAAGCCAGGCCGAAGCGGTGATGTTCACGGCCATGGACCCCCGGTCCGGGGAAGTCCTGGGTTCGGCTTCTTTGCCGAACTATGATCCCAACGAAATACGTTCCTCCAGCTCGGAGACCCGCATGGACCGGCCGGCCATCTGGGCATACGAACCGGGATCGGTCTTTAAGATCTTTTCCCTGGCGGCCCTGATGAATTCCGGGGTCATTTCCGGGGAAACCATCTTTGTCTGCAACGGCCATTACGAGCATACCACCAACCTGGGTGAAAAGGTGGTTATCAACTGCCTGGCGGCCCACGGCGCGGTAACCGCCCGGGACATCATCATCTATTCCTGCAACGCCGGGGCGGCCTATGCGGCGGACCATCTGGGGAGCACTGAGTTCTCCGGGGTCCTGCGGGACTTCGGCTTCGGCGCCCGGACCGGCGCGGGGGTTCCGGGGGAAACTGCGGGCTTCCTCATGCCGGCGGATACCTGGTCGGCCCGGTCCAAGCCCACCATCGCCATGGGCCAGGAGATCGGGGTCTCGGCCCTACAGATGCTCCAGGCGGCCACGGCCATTGCCAACGACGGCATCCTGGTACAGCCCCATCTGGTGTCCCGTATCGTGTCGCCGGACGGGAAGACCAGCACGGCTTGGGAAGCCGCCGAACCGCGCCGGGTGCTGAAGGCGGAAACGGCCCGGCTCATGCGCTCCTACATGGAGGCGGTAACCAGTGATATCGGCACGGGCTGGCGGGCCAATGTGGCGGACCTGTCCCTGGCGGTCAAGACCGGCACGGCCCAGATCATTGACCCCGAAACCAACGGCTATTCGAGCAGTGATTTTATCGCAAGCTGCATAGCCTTGCTGCCGGCGGACTCCCCTTCCCTGGTGCTCTACCTGGTGATTATAAAGCCTCAGGGTGAGTTCCTGGGGGGCCGGATCGCCGCGCCCCCGATCCGGGAGGCCGCCGAGGCCCTGATCGACTATCTGGGCATTCCCCGGGGCCGGAACCCCCAGGTGAGCCACAGCGGCCAGGTGAGCATCCCCCTGGTAAGGAGCCCGGAGATCGCGGAACTGATGCCCGACCTTACCGGTTACTCCAAGCGGGAACTCCTGCCCCTGGTCCTCCGGGACGATCTCCTGATCCAGATAAATGGCGACGGCTGGGTCCGCCGCCAGAGCCCCAGCCCCGGTACGCCCCTGGAGCCGGATACGGTAATCGTTCTGGAGCTGGAGTAGGGCATGGGGTTTTGGGAAACTAACCTGGCGGTGGTCCGGGAATGTTATCCGGGCCTGGCAGAGCAGCTTCTGGCACATGATGATGAGGAGGGCCCGGAGCTCCGGGTCGAGGCGGCGGGGACCGGGGAACCGAACCTGAGGGCGGAAGGCCTCCACGTCCACTCGCCCCGGGACCCGGACCGTGAGGGCCGGCGGCTGGCGGAGGCCGCGCTGGCGGAGGCCGCGCTGGCCGGGGCGTCCGGGCCGGTCATTGTCCTGGGCTTCGGCCTGGGCTACGCCGCCTCTGCGGCATCGGAACTTGCCCCCCAGCGGCCCATCATCATCGTAGAACGGCGAAAGGCAATACTCAGAAAGGCCCTGGAAAGCCGGGAGCTCCGGGATTTTCTGCGCAGGGGCCGGCTTATCTTTGTCCTGGGGGGGGAGCCTTCGGGGCTCACCGGGGTCCTGGGGGCGGTCTCCGGGCGCGCGCCGGGGAAGAGCGCCCTGCTCAGGAACCGGGCCCTGATGCAGCTCGACGCAGACTGGTACGCCGAAGCGGAGCGGCATATCGGCGCCTGGACCGCCAAGGACGAAGTGAACCGGGCGACCCTGGCCCGCTTCGGGAAGCGCTGGGTACGGAACCTGGCGGCCAATCTGGGGAGTATCCGGGACATTCCGGGGCTCCGGGGCCTTGAGGGAATCCTGCCGGGGGATATTCCGGCGCTCCTCGTGGCGGCGGGCCCCTCCCTGGACCGTCTTATC
>JAITON010000047.1 GCA_031289935.1 Treponema sp. | reverse complement strand
GAAAAAACGTTTGAGGTTTTTGGTACAAACCCCGTACGTTTTCGACACAACGCTTGAGGTTTTTGGTACAAACCCCGTACGGTTCTGATTAAACCCAGTACGTTTCTGGTTAAGCCCCGTAGGTTTTCGAAAAAACGCTTGGGAGTTTTGCCAAAAACTCCCCTTGAAGAAATGGTTACCAGGCGTCGCCATAGTAACTGCCGGGCGCTGCAAGAGTAATTGCCGGGAGCCGCAAGAGTAATTGCCGGGCCAAAACATAGTTTTTACCGGTTATTTCGGGTTTTTTCTCTGTTTTAAGCCCTTCCCCCCTTGACATAAGTTTGTATATTTATGCTATAATCTGTACAAAATTTGAGGAAAGCCATTAACAAGGAGGATTTTCCAAATGAAAAGAAAACTGGTTGCAGTTTTGTTAACAGCAGGGTTACTCGCGGGGCTGGCGTCCTGCGGTAATGCGAACAAGGCGGGGAGTACGGTCTCCTTTGATACGCCTTTTGTGTCGGCCATAAGTTCGTTGAACGGGGTCTTTAACCCCTTCTTCGCTACTACGGCCTATGACGTGTCGATAGCCGACATGGCGCTGGGCAACGGCCTGGTAACCATGGACCGGGTAGGGGATATCGTGTACAACGCTATCGCCGGCGAGACCCGGGCCTATAACGGGGTGGATTACAACTACCGGGGCCTGGCGGACGTAAGCGTGAGCCGGGACGATGCGGCGGATACTACGAGCTACCGCTTTAAGCTCCGGGAGGGTGTGCGGTTCAGCGACGGCCAGGAGATGGACGCCGACGATGTGATATTCTCCATCTATGTCTTCCTGGATCCTGCCTACGAAGGCAATGCCACGCTCGGTTCTATCGGGCTCCTGGGCTACAACGCCTATCTTACCGGGGTTCCCGATGATATTTATGCCCGGTACCAGACTATCGCGGACGCTATTCTGGCGGTGGGGCCCGGGCATCCCGGCGCGGGGACGGGCTATACGGCTCAGCAATACACGGATTTCCAGGCTCTGTACAACCGGACCTGGAGGAACTACGGCCAGAAGATCGTGGACTATGTGCTGGCCAACTATAGCGGCTATACGGACCAGCTTTATCCCGGCGTCGATCTGAGTGACGCGAACTTCCAGGTCGCCTACGGGATGGCCGGCTGGGGTTTCGGCGAGCCTGACGGCGATGGGTTCACCTCTGCCAGCGGTAAGACCTGGAATATGACCAGCTCCTTCCCCACGATTGACGACTATTACAACGAGTTTGTAGAGGCCTACGGGACGCTGGAAGCTTTTTCCGCAGTTGAACTGGCGGCCGACACCGACGATCCGGTTAACGACGCGCGGAACGCTTACATCTCCCAGTACGGAGCTCTGGACCCGGCGGCGGGGGAGCTCATCGACTATGTGGCGGGTATCAAGAAGATTGACCAGTACACGGTAGAGTTTACCATCAGCGGCTACAACGCGGCGGCGATCTACCGGCTTGGTTTCCAGCCCGCGCCGCTCCACTACTACGGCAGCGAGGCCCTGTACAACTATGATCAGCATAAATTCGGCTTCCCCAAGGGCGATCTTTCCCTGATCGCCTCCAAGACCGACGCTCCCATGGGGGCCGGTCCCTATAAGTTCCTACGGTACGAGAACAAGGTGGTCTATTACGAGGCCAATCCCCTTTACTGGCGGGGAGCGCCCAAGATCAAGTTCTACCAGTACAAGGAGACGAACGAGCCCGACTCGATTACCGCAGTTACTACGGGTACGGTCGATACCTCCGAGCCGAGTAACTCCAAGGCGAAGCTGGCGGAAATTGCGGGCTACAATAGTAACGGGCAGCCCACGGGGGATGTCCTTTCCTATATCGCGGTAGACAATCTGGGCTACGGCTATATCGGCATCAACCCTGAGCGGGTCAAGGTGGGGAACGAGGCCGGCTCCACGGCGAGCAAGAACCTTCGCAAGGCTATCGGCACCATCCTGGCGGTATACCGGGACCTTACCATTGATACCTACTACGGGGACACGGCCAGTACCATTGACTATCCCATTTCCAAGACCTCCTGGGCCGCGCCCCGGCCTACGGATCCGGGCTACACCGTGGCTTATTCCAAGGATGTAGAGGGCAGGGATATTTACAGCGCTTCCATGGGCAGCGAACAGCGCTATGCCGCCGCAGAACAGGCCGCTCTGGGCTATTTCCAGGCCGCCGGTTACACTGTAAGTAACGGCCGGGTTACCGCCGCTCCCCAGGGCGCTTCCCTGAGCTACAGCATCATGATCGCCGGCTCCGGTGTCGGGGACCATCCCAGCTTCATGCTGCTCACCAGCGCCCAGGAAGCCCTGGCCCGGCTCGGCATTATACTGAACATCCAGGACCTGGCCCAGTCCACCGTGCTCTTTACCAACATGAACGGCGGCACGGTGGATATGTGGGTAGCCGCCTGGTCGGCCACGGTAGACCCGGATCTCTACCAGACCTACCATTCCAGCAACGTTATCGGCAAGGGGACCGGTTCCAACGTCTACAATATCGCCGATCTTGAGCTGGACCGTTACATCGAGGAAGCCCGGCGCAGTCTGGACAACGTCTACCGCAAGGAGATTCTCCAGGCCGGCTTTAGAATCATCATGGATTGGGGCGTGGAGATACCGGTGTATCAGCGGCAAAACGCGAACATCTATAGCAGCCAGCGGTTTAATATGGAGTCTATAGGCGGCGAAGTAACGACCTTCTTCAACTACTACCTTGAAGAACTGGAGCTGACCGCCAGCTACGAAGCGCGAAGTCAGGCCTCCGAGTAAACTTTTCAATCCGGCAGGGCGTCCCCCGCATGTCCCGGGGCGTCTTGCCGGAACTCTTTTTCAAAAACGGAAGTACGTCGCTATGCGGAAATATATAATCAGGCGGCTTTTGTATGCCGCTTTAATCCTCTTTTTTGTTTCCTTTCTGATATATTTTCTGATGCGGAACCTCCCCATGTCCTATGTGGAGCAGAAGGCTATGCAATTGGCCCAGTCTCCCGGTTCCCAGTACAGCTACGGGGAATGGGTGGACCGGCTGGGGGCGGTCTACGGTCTTAATAAGGGCATCGTGCCCGGTTTTTTAAGCTGGTGGGGCAATATGCTCCAGGGGAACTTCGGCGATTCCTGGTACTACAATATGCCGGTGCTCCAGAAGTTCAGCCAGGTAATCCCCGATTCCATGTGGCTGGCCTTTACGGTGATGATCCTCCAATACGTTATCTACATACCCTTGGGGATACTGGCTGCCCGGAAGCAGTACAGTACCACCGACTATGTGATCACGGTACTGGCCATGATCGGTATAAGCCTGCCTCTCTTTTTCGTGATTACCATGTTCAAACTGGTCTTTGCCGTCTATCTGGGCTGGTTCGACCTTTACGGTAAAGTGGGCCGGAACTTCCCCTTCCTGAGTCCCTGGGGGCAGTTCTGGGATATCGTCAAGCACTATATTCTGCCGGTTGCTGCGGCCACTCTCGTGAGCATCGGTGGCGGCATGAGGATGACCCGGACTAATATGCTGGAAGTGCTCCAGTCCGACTATATCCGCACGGCCCGGGCCAAGGGCCTTCCCGAGCGACAGGTGGTCTACCGCCACGCCTTCCGCAATACCCTGGTTATTCTGGTAACGGGCCTGGGGAGCATCCTGCCGGGACTTTTCTCGGGCTTTTTGACCACGGAAATCCTCTTCCAGATTCCCGGCATCGGCTATACTTCCTATAGTGCGATACTCCAGGGGGATATTCCCTTTACCATGTTCTTCCTGGTTTTTATGTCCTTTTTAATCCTGATGGGCACCCTCATTTCGGATATTCTCTATGCGGCGGCGGATCCCCGGATCCGGATCGCTTCATAAGGGGGAGCAGATGAAAGAGCAGAATCAAGAGGCCGCCCTCGTTCAGTCTGAAGAACTGGCCCTCGACGATGCGCGGCGGGTTAAGGTACTTTCTCCCTCGGCCATGGTGGTTAAGCGGTTTCTTGCCAACCGGCTCTCCCTGGTGGGGCTCTGCATCATTGTGTTTATCTTCCTCTTTTCCTTCCTCGGCGGGGTGCTGATGCCCTATCGGGAATCCCAGGTCTTTATGACCATCGAGGAAATTGTCAAGGATTATGTTTATGCGGCCTATAATACGACTATCCAGACCGTAACGCCGCCGGGTATGGAACTGCCGGTTATTTCCCGGGGTACCCTGGTTTCGGCTATCCAGCGGGACCCGGCTGGAGTAGCGACGAGTGTCAGCGTGGACGGTACGGACTACACGATACGGCCCCTGGGGGAAGAATCCTGGCTAATAGACGCCCGTGCTCCCCTGGCCACGATCATGCGGACCGGCGCCCAGGACAACTTTAGCCCCGCATCGGGGGGGGGGGGGGGCTTTCTACAGAACTACAGGCTGCGGCCTCCCGGATTATCAGCGCCGGAATCGCCGCCGGTTCCTCCGTGGAATTCGAGCTCGGGGGCAGCCACTATGCAGTGGCCGGGAGCGGACGGCGTTTTACCCTCTACCAGTACCGGGAAGCGGCGGTGGCAACCAAATTGATTTTCAGCCCCTTGGAAAAGGGGATTACCGTGGATTATGAGACTCACCGGGCCTTTGAACTGTCCATTGCGGCGGGAGAAACCCGTTTTGCCACGGCGGCTGGCGAATACCGGATTGCTGAGGATGATGGTTCCTATTATGTAAGCAGCAGCGTGGATGGCCAGGAAAAATTTGTGGCCTCCGCCCTTTCTATACAGCCTGCGGTTCCCGACCTTATCGTACCGCCGGTTCTCCGCCGGAGCATTGAGGACGCCATTATCGAGCAACGGAGTTTCGTTCTGGACGGTATCAGTTACCAGGTGTCCGTGACCAATGATATGTATACGGTGCGGACCGAGCAGACTACCCAACTAGTCAGCCTCTACGAGAAGCCCTCCTGGAAGCACTGGCTGGGCACCGATGGCGCGGGCATGGACGTAGTAACCCGGCTCATGTACGGCGGCCGGGTATCCCTGATCTTCGGCCTGGTGGTCATGCTGATTGACGTGATCATCGGCACTATCATGGGGGGAATTTCGGGTTACTTTGGCGGCTGGGTGGATATGCTCATTATGCGTATCGTGGATATTATGATCTGCATCCCTGCCCTGCCTCTTTACCTCATCATCGGTGCCGTGATGGACGGTCTCAATGTAGATCCCCATATCCGGGTCTACGTCCTCATCGCCCTGCTGGGCTTTATGGACTGGCCCGGAACGGCCCGTATGGTCCGGGGCCAGATCCTTTCGCTCCGGGAGCAGGAGTATATGGTAGCCGCTAATGCCCTGGGCCTTAAAACTATCCGGCGAATATTCCGGCATCTAGTACCCAATGTGATTCCCCAGTTGATTGTGATAACTACCATGGGCGTAGGCGCGGTTATTCTGACCGAGGCGGTGCTCTCCTTCCTAGGCCTGGGGGTCAAGTTTCCCATGGCCTCCTGGGGGACTATCCTGAACGCGGTCAACGAGGCCCATGTGATGATTAACTATCTCTATGTCTGGATCCCCGCCGGTATGGCAATTCTGATAACCGTGCTGGGCTTTAACTTTGTGGGCGATGGCCTCCGGGACGCCTTTGATCCCCGGACAAAACGGTAGGGGGCAGCATGAGCGACTATATCAGCGGCGTAGAGGCGCGGAAAATTGTCCGGGAAAATCGCCGGGCCATAAAAGCCCTGGAACAGAAGCGGCGGGAAGAGGTCGCCTCTCCCCGGCAGATTGAAATGAAGAATCCGGTAAATCTGGTGGAATTCGATAATCTCAAGACCTGGTTCTATACCGATGTGGGGATCGTCAAGGCTGTGGACGGCGTGAGCTTCGAGGTGCCCCGGGGTAAGACCGTGGGTATTGTGGGTGAGTCAGGCTGTGGCAAATCTATCACGAGCCTTTCCCTGATGCGCCTGGTGCAGAAGCCCCAGGGGCAGATCGTGGAGGGGGCTATCCGCTTCGCCACCCCGGAGGGAGTTAAGGACATTGCACGGCTCTCGGAGGAGGAGATGCGCCGTATCCGGGGTAACCACGTGGCTATGATCTTCCAGGACCCCATGACCAGTTTGAACCCGGTGCTTCGGGTGGGCCCCCAGGTGGACGAAGTGATCCACTTCCACGTGGACGACTTGCGGGCCCGGGGGGTTATTACCGAGGCCGGCAAGGAATCGGTGAAGAAGCGAACCATCGAGATGATCGAAATGGTGGGCATCTCCAACGCCGCCGGGGTTTACAAGATGTTCCCCTTTGAACTTTCCGGGGGCATGGTCCAGCGGGTGATGATTTCTATGGCTCTGGCCTGCGCACCCTCCCTTATCATTGCCGACGAGCCGACCACGGCCCTGGACGTCACCATCCAGGCTCAGATCCTGGATCTGCTTCGGGACCTCAAGGACCGGATCAACGCGAGTATCATGCTCATTACCCACGACCTGGGGGTGGTGGCCGAAATGGCGGACTTTGTGGTGGTCATGTATTCGGGCAGGATTGTGGAGCGGGGTACGGCCTATGACATCTACAAAAACCCTGCTCATCCCTACACCCGGGGCCTCATGAAGAGTAAGCCCGTGCTGAATCACAACGTGGAACGGCTCTACAGTATCCCCGGCCGGGTGCCCAACCCGGTGCACATGCCCAATTACTGCTATTTTCGGGACCGTTGCGAGTTTGCCGGCCCCGAGTGCGGCACACAGTACCCCGGCGAACAGGAGCTTTCCCCTAGCCACCGGGTAGCCTGCTTCAAACCCGTGGAAGGGAGGGTACTTTAATGGCGGCGGACAATATCATTGAAATCAAAAACCTCAAGGTGCACTATCCCATCAGAACCGGGGTGACCCGCCGGATCGTGGGCCATGTAAGGGCCGTGGACGGGGTGAGTTTTTCCATTAAACGGGGCTCTACCATGGCCCTGGTGGGGGAATCGGGCTGCGGCAAGTCTACCACGGGCCGGGCCATCATCAACCTGACTCCTAAAACCTCTGGCGAGGTGTTTTTTGATGGGAAGGATGTCTACAGTAACAGCCGCGAAGAGATGCGGCGGCTTCGGCCCCGGATGCAGATTATCTTCCAGGACCCTTACTCGGCTCTCTCGCCCCGGCTGCCCATTGGCACCCTCATCGGTGAGGCGGTGCGGGAGCACAACATCGTGCCCCTGGAACAGTACGAGGCCTACCTGGACAAGGTGATGAGCGACTGCGGCCTTCAACCCTATTACAAGCAGCGCTATCCCCACGAGTTTTCTGGGGGGCAGCGGCAGCGGATCTGCATCGCCCGGGCGGTGGCCCTGAACCCGGAGTTTATCGTCTGCGACGAGCCCGTGTCGGCCCTGGACGTGTCCATTCAGGCCCAAGTGATCAACCTCCTCATGGACCTACAGAAGGAATACCAGCTTACTTACCTGTTTATCTCCCATGATCTGTCGGTAGTGGAGCACATTTCCAACTATGTAGCGGTGATGTACCTGGGCAATATCGTGGAGTACGGCAGGACGGCGGATATTTTCAGTCACCCATCGCACCCCTACACCCAGGCTCTGTTCAGCGCCATTCCCCTGCCGGACCCGGAGGCCAAGATGAACCGGATCATCCTTTCCGGCGCCCTGCCTTCCCCGGCGAATCCGCCCACGGGCTGCAAATTCCATACTCGTTGCCAAAAGGCTATGCCGGAATGTTCCAAAGAAATGCCACCGGAGACGGCCATTATCGGGGACGAAAACCACTACTGCATCTGCCATTTGTGTGGGAAGGGCAAATAGACCCTGGAGTTTGGGGAATTGACCGTTTTTTTCAAAATTAGAAAAAAATTCATTGACAAGGACCGCGAAAGGTTATATACTAAAAATATAAACTAACCCTTTAGGGAGGCTCTTATGGCAAAGGTAGAATTGAAAGGTATTGCAAAGGTCTACGAAGGCAATGTCCGGGCAGTAGACAATGCAAACATCGTGGTCGAAGACAAGGAATTCGTTGTCTTCGTCGGTCCCTCGGGTTGCGGCAAGTCCACAACTCTCAGAATGATCGCCGGTCTGGAGGATATCACCGAAGGTGAGCTCCTGATTGACGGTGAGCTGATGAACGATGTTCCGCCTAAGGACCGGAATATCGCCATGGTATTCCAGAACTACGCCCTGTATCCCCACATGACGGTCTACGATAATATGGCGTTCGGCCTGCGGATTAAGAAGGTCGAAAAGACCGAAATTGACCGCCGGGTTCACGAGGCAGCCCGCATTCTGGATATTGAGAAGTTCCTGGACCGCAAGCCCAAGGCTCTGTCGGGCGGCCAGCGGCAGCGTGTCGCCGTGGGCCGGGCTATTGTCCGGAACCCCAAGGTCTTCCTTTTTGACGAGCCCCTGTCCAACCTGGACGCCAAGCTCCGTGTTCAGATGCGTGCCGAGCTTTCCAGTCTGCACCTGCGCCTGGATGCCACCATGATCTACGTTACCCACGACCAGGTGGAAGCCATGACCATGGCCAGCAAAATTGTGGTAATGAAGGACGGGAAAGTCCAGCAGATCGGGGCTCCTCTCCACCTTTACAATCACCCGGTGAACAAGTTTGTGGCAGGCTTCATTGGCTCTCCGCCCATGAACTTCCTCACCGTCAAGGTTGAAGAGCAGGGCGGCGCGATGTCCTTAAACGAAGGGACTTTTAGCCTCAAACCCACGGCGGAACATGCGGCGTACCTCAGGAAGTACATAGGCAAAGAAGTGTACTTCGGTATCCGGCCCGAGGATATGATCTATTCCGAGAAGTCCTCCGGGGATAATATCATGTCTCTGAAGGTTACCGTGATTGAGCCCCTAGGCGCGGAAACCCACCTGTACTTGGCCACCGCGAACCAGTCCTTGGTTGCCCGCACCGAGCCCAACCATGCCTTTAAGGTTGGCGATACGGCCGGGTTTATCCCCAGTATGGACAAAGCTCGTTACTTTGACAAAGAAACGGAACTCTCTATCCTGGCTGAATTGGATGCCAAGGCTCTGTAGCTTTTTCGTGTAATCGTGAAAGGCCGCCCCAAAGGGGCGGCCTTTTTTAGACCCGTACGCGGGACCGGTGCAAAGCCATGCGCAGGATCGGCGCAAAGCCGTGCGCAGGACCGGCGCAAAGCCGTGCGCAGGACCGGTGCAAAGCCATGCGCAGGATCGTCTACCGGTCCGCTCACTTTGAAAGCGCTTCTCGGTAGGCCTCCGAGAGATTTTGCTCCGAGATCGTGTGGCTGGTGACTCCTCCCTGGCGGCGGAACCGTTGGGGACTAATGCCGGTGTAGGCCTTGAATGTCTTGGAGAACCAACTCTGATCCTCAAAACCGGAAGTATCGATGATTTCACTGAGCGGGAGATCGGTCTCCGCGAGCAGGCGGCTGGCATTTTCTATCCGTATTCGGTTCAGGTATGCAATGAGGGTTTCTCCCATCTCCTGTTTGAATATGGTACTGAAATAGGGGACCGAAAGCCCTGCATAAGCAGCAATCTCCTTAAGCGTGATCTTCCGGTGATAGTTTTCGCGGATAAGCATTTCCGCCTTTCTGAGGGCCTTCTTGTGGCAGACCCCCTGGAAACTGTGGTTCTCGGCGGCCATGCTTTCCACGGTACAGTGCAGGATATCGATGAGCTCCTCCGTATCCCGGGCCTGCCGGAGCTTCATGAGGGGAGGGGAGAAGTGACCGGCCCGGGGAAAGAGGGCTGCCAGTTCCTGGGCCCGGAGCTTGACATCATCAAAACTCTGGGGGCTGACAAAGAGGAGGTAGCCCAGGATTTGGTTCAGGAGATTCCCGGCCCCCTGGGTGTCACCCCGGCGGATAGCCTCCAGGAGGGCCTGCTCCGTATCAAGGGGGTAGCTTTCGGGGGATTGGTCTTGCAGCTTCAGACGCTCCTCTTCGAGGGCGTTCCGCTGTTCGGCCCGCCGGCGGAGGAGTTGGTAATACTCCCCGGCCCCATCGGAGAGGGACTCCGCACAGATGAGCAGGAGATCTGCCATGGCCTTGATGTCCTTGTCCTCCGGCCGGCTGGCGCCTATGAGGGCCCCTGAAAAGCGGTCCGGACCCCGGGAAAAGAGCGGGCTGGTCCAGAAACAGACTCCCGTGGCGCAGTGGTAGATACAGACCCCTCCCTGGTTCTGGGCCTGATGTATGGCTTCGATGTGCATGAGGCGGCAGGACTGGTCGTAATCCTCCTTATACTTGGGACAGGAGCGACAGAAAGATTTCCCGGTCTCATCGGATGCTTCGGGAATGGGTTCGTAATGTTCGTCCATCACACTGGTGAGGGCTCCCGTGGCCCGGCTATAGTCTGTCATAACCTCCTGGATCCGGCGCAGATTATTCATGGCGTTCCCCCCGAAATTTACCGGGACTTATACCGATATGCTGCTTGAATATCTTGGAAAACCAGCTCTGGTCCTCAAAGCCAGAGGCTCCGGCAATCTGCTGGATAGGCAGGTCCGATTCTCTGAGCAGGAGGGCGGCCTTTTCCACCCGGAGCCGGTTCAGATAGGTCGAAAGATTCTCCCCCCGTTCTTCCTTAAAGACGCTGCTGAAATAGGGGGCCGAGAGCCCGGCGACCGCTGCGATTTCCTGGAGTCTCATTTTGTGGGTATAGTTTTCCCAGATAAAACGCTCCGCTTTCCTCAGGGCTGCCGCATGGCGGATTCCCCGGAAAGAAAAAAGCTGGTTGGCCAGATAGTCCACCATGTGCCTGAGGGTTTCCTCCAATTCCTCCAGGTTTTTTGTCTGGCCGATCCGGGCAAGGTCCCGTTTGGGGTCTTCTGCGGATATTTCCCCGGCCCGGGAGAGGAAAGCCGCCAGTTCCATGGCCCCCGATTGGAGGGCGGCGAAATCGTCCCGATAGATGTTCTGGAGCGATTCCAGGAATTCCCGGAGGATCTTTGCCGCTGTTTCGGCCTCTCCCCGTCTGAGGGCCGCCAGAAGCGCCCGTTCCTGTTCCCGCTCCGGGCTCCGGAGGGAGGGTAGCGGTACAGCCTTGAGGCAGCTTCCCTGGGCCAAGCTGTGATTGGCACAGAGCAGGGTCATGCGGGCCAGGGATTTGATTTCCAGATAGGTTTTGACCGGTACATGGACCAGTGCCTGGACTGCCTCTGCGGTTTCGATGCCCCCGCCGCTGATTTTTTCAATCTTTTTGACAGCCTGCGGGGTTTCCGTGTCCAGGATACCCCCGGAAATGACGGCCCCCACGGTACAGCCCTGGGAAACGAGGGGGCTGGTCCAGAAGACAAGGCCCATCTTACATACATAGATGTAAATTCCACCGGCCTGTAGCCCTTCATTCATGCCCTGATGGTGCAGTACGACACAGGGGTCGTTTCGGCCTGAACACCCCAATCCCATGCCGGAGCCCAGGCGCTTCTCGCAAAGCAGGCAGAGGGTGTGAAATTGCGGGTGGGGTCCCTGGCACACGGCGGAGCCCTCTGGATCCACCACCAATGTTGGGATTCCCGATATTCCTTTGTAAGTCTGAAAAGTTTTCCTGGCCTTGACCAGGAGCGGGATCAGGTCCCTGCGTTCCATTGCCGTTTCCATACTCATAAGCCTTAATATATAAAAAACAGATAATATCTTCAATGCTCGAATTGTTTTTGGAGGGTTTGGTATTTTTAAGCTGATGCAGGCCGAGGGGCCCCGTCTTGGCTTGGGCCGGGAATCCTGCTATGATGTGTCTATGGAGAAACCAGAGGGCCCGGTCCGCCAGGGGATAAACGCCTACCGCCGAATTTTGGGTAAGGGCCACACCGAAATGCCTCAGGGCTTTGAAAAAATTCCCGGGCCCCCGCCGGCGGCGCCTCTCAGGCCTGAAACGGGGGAATCTAAGTACCGCCGGGTGGCAAAGTTTCTTATCCTTACCGGCGGGGACGAGGCGGCCCGGATCCTCGCGAACCTGGGGCCGGACCAGGTGGAGGCTATTTCGCAGGAGATTGCCGGTATCCGGGGAATCACCGCCGAGGAGGCCAAGACGGTCCTGGCGGAGTTCCACTCTCTTCTGGACACTTCTTACGGTTATTCCGGGGGGAGCCTTGGAGGGGTAGAGACTGCCCGGCGGCTTCTCTATGCGGCCTTTGGGCCCCATCAGGGGGAGGTTCTGCTGCGAAAGGCCCTGCCCCAGGAGAAGGAGGAGCCCTTCGATTTTCTGGAGGACTTCTCCGGGGAGCAGGTGGCCCTACTTCTCCGGGACGAGAGCCCGGCAGCGGCGGCCATGATCCTTTCCCGGCTCCCTCCCCAACTTTCCGCCCGGGCTCTGGCAAATATGTCCCCGGACCGGAAGCTCGAAACGGTCCGGCGGATCGCGAAACTGGGGCAGGTCTCCCCGGAAATTCTTGACCGGACTGCGGCGGCCCTGCGGGAAAAGGCCCGGAAGCTGGGCCAGACCGGGGGTCAGGGCGGCGAAACTCTGGACGGTATGGGGACCCTGGCGGCCATTCTGAAGCACACCGATGTGTCCTTTGGGGACCAGATCCTTTCCGAGCTCGCCTGGGACGCCCCGGATATTGGCCGGGACCTGAAGGAACGGCTCCACACCCTGGACGATGTAGTAAAAGCCGAAGACCGGCCCCTGGCGGAGAAGCTCCGGGACATGTCCGAGCGGGAGATTGCCCTGCTGCTCCGGGGACGCTCAGTGGCCTTTGCCGAGAAAATTCTTTCCAATGTATCGGCCAATCGTCGTATCCTGGTCCGGGAAGAGGACGAAGTTATGGGGCCGGTCCCCAAGGCCGATGTGGAGGCCCTAGCCCGGGAATTTCTGACCTGGTTCAGGCAGGGCCGGGAACGGGGGAAAATCCTGCTGATTGACGATGAGGATGTGATTCTATGAAGACAACATTACAGGCAGGTGATACCGCAAGCGGCTTCGAGGTCCTGGAGACGGTAGATTTGGCGGAACTCAGGGCCGAAGGCATCTGGGCGCGGCACCGGAAGAGCGGGGCCGAGGTCTTTCATATCTACAACGAGGACCCGGAAAACCTTTTTGCCTTTTGCTTTGCCACGAGCCCGGAGGATTCCACCGGCGCGGCTCATATCCTGGAACATTCGGTGTTCTGCGGCTCCAAGCGTTATCCCCTCAAGGACCCTTTCCTGGTGCTGATGCAGGGGAGCCTCCAGACCTTCCTTAACGCCATGACCTTTCCCGACCGGACCATCTACCCCGCCAGTTCCGTCAACGAGCAGGATTACTTCAATCTGATGTCGGTCTACGGCGATGCGGTCTTCTATCCCCTGCTCCCTGAATGGGTCTTCCGGCAGGAGGGTCATCGGGTGACATTTTCTCCTAGCAGAGAAAAGCGCCGCACCTTAGCTATCACCGGTGTGGTGTACAACGAGATGAAGGGGGCCTATTCTTCCCTGGACGATGTGGCCGGGGGCTGGTCTTTCCGGGCCCTGATGCCCGGTACGCCCATGGCCTTTGAGTCGGGCGGCGACCCGGACCATATTCCGGAACTTGGCTGGGAGGCCCTCAAAGCATTCCACCGGAGCCGTTACAACCCGGCGAACTGCCGGATCTTCCTGGCGGGGAATATCCCCACGGAAAAGCAGCTCGCCTTTCTGGACGAAACCTTTCTCCGTTCCCTGGAAGCGGGCAAGGCGGCGCCTCCCCCGGTCTACGCGTCCCGCTGGACGGCCCCCCGGACCCTCAGAATATCCTGCGCCGCAGGGGGCGATTCCAAGCCCACGGTGTTCCTCTCCTGGCTCTGCGGCAAGCCCCAAGATATGCATGAAACCCTGGCCCTGGCGGCTCTGACCGAGGTTCTCCTGGGCCACGACGGCTCGCCCCTGAACCGTGCCTTGGTGGAATCGGGCCTGGGGGAGGATCTCTCCCCGGTAACGGGTCTTGAAGTGGAGCTGCCGGAAATTGTCTTTACGGCGGGGCTCCGGGGCGTCCAGGCTGATGAGGCTGCGGTGGAAAAACTCATCCTGGATACTCTGCGAAAACTGGCCGATGAAGGCATCCCCCAGGAAGAGATTGAGGCGGCCATGCTTTCCATCGAATTTGCCAACCGGGAGATCCGCCGGGCCGGGGGGCCCTATTCCCTGGTCTGGCTGAGCCGCTCGCTCCGGGGCTGGAGCTACGGGGCCAAGCCCTGGGAGACCATCCTGGTGGAGCCCGCCTTGGCCCAGCTCAAGGCGCGGCTGGCCGGGGGGCCCTATTTTGAGGGGCTTATCCGCAAGTATCTGCTCGATAACCCCCACCGGGCCCGGATCAGCCTGATTCCCGAAGCGGACTATCTGCCAAAAAAGGAGGCGGCCCGGGCTGCCGTGTTGGCAAAAAAAGCCGCGTCCATGGGGGATGCGGAATTTCGAGCCCTGGCGGAGCAGAACGCCGCCCTGGAAAAAATTCAGGAAGAGCCCGACAGCCCCGAAGCCCTGGCTGCGATTCCCCATCTTTCCCGAAAGGACCTTTCCCCGGAGCCGGGGATTATTCCACGGGAGCTTGGGGACTGCCGGGGGCTGCCGGTTCTGAGCCGCGAGCTCTTTACCAACGGCATCAGCTACCTGGACCTGGCCTTTCCCCTGGACCGTCTGGAGGCAGAGGACTATCTCTGGCTGCCCTTCTTCTCCCAGGTGGTGGTTTCCGTAGGGCTGCCGGGCATGGACTATGCGGCTGTGTCGAGCCTCATGGCCCGGACCCTGGGGAGCTTTGCCGCCGGTCTTTCCACCGGGTCCCTGGCGCAGGGTTCGGCTGCCACGGTCCCCCTGCCGGGGGGGATTCTGGACATTGGAGGCCGGGACTGGATTATCTATCAGCTCAAAACCTTGGACGAAAAGCTGGAGCCTTCCCTGGACCTGGCTCTGCGGATGATCAGCGAAGCGGACTTTTCTGACCCCCGGCGTATCCGGGACCTGGTACTGGAGATGAAGAACAGCTTTGATTCCGGCCTGGCTCCCTCTGGCCATGAGCTTGCCGCAGGCCGGGCCAACCGCTCCTTTTCCCGCACCGGCCTTTTGGGGGAGCTCTGGCGGGGTATCAGCCAGCTTGAATTTGCCCACCGGCTTGTGGAAACGGACACGGCGGAGATTATCCGCCGCCTGGAGCGTCTCCGGGACTCGCTCTTGACTGGGGGCTGTATTGCCAACCTGACCGGTTCCGGGGAAGCGCTCAAAGAAGCGGCCCGGTGTCTGGGGGGAGGATTTAGCCGCTTCGGGCCGCCCCGGCCGAGGGGGGCCGCCGTGCAGGGGACTGCGGCCTTTACCGGTCTTAAGGACGGCGGGAGAGACCGGAACGAGGTATACGTCTCGCCCTCCCTCCAGGTGGGATTTGCCGCCCTGACCATACCCGGCGCCCCCTATCCTTCACGGGAGCACGCCGCCGAACTCGTGCTGGCCCATCAACTTTCCACAGGTCCGCTCTGGGAGGATATCCGCATGAAGGGCGGGGCTTACGGGGCCTTTGCCGCCGCCAGCGGGATTGAGGCGCATTTCGGCTTCTCCAGTTACCGGGACCCTGACCCGCTCCGTTCCCTGGGGGCTTTTCGGACGGCCCTGGAGACGCTCGCAAAAATGAATTCGGAAGACGCGCTGGAAAAGGCGATCATCGGGCATTACGGCAAGGAGAACTACCCCCGGACGGCCCGGGAGCAGGGGAGCATCGACTTTAGCCGCTTCCTTTACGGGATTGAGGACCGCCACCGGGAGCGGAAAATGGCGGCCTTGATCGGCCTGAGCCTGGGGGAGACATCCGGGGCCGCCCGCCGCCTGGCGCAGGCCTGCACGGACCAATCCGTGGGGGTGATTATCGCCGGGAGGGCCGCTGCGGAGGCCGCCGCCGCCAGTCTGGGAGTAAGCCCGCGAGAGCTGCCGGTCTAGGGCGGCCCAAAAGAATAGGCGGCAGGGCGCCCTTTGGACGAACCGCGCCCTGCCGCCCCAACGGAAAGTGTCAGACACTCCTGAGTCGGAAAGTGTCAAACACTCCTGGCTAATCTAATCAACATACTCAATGCGCCATTGATATTCACCGACGACGCTGAAGAATAGGTAAGAGGTGTTCTTAACAACGGCTTCCACACTGACCAATTTGTCCTGATGGAGCCTGTACCAAGCTCCATCTTCCACAAGGCTAATGTCCTTTAGGAAAGACCCGGTGCGGTCTACAAACAAGGTTTTAACCTCTTCGCCAGACGCAGGCGTGTAGAATTTGATTGACGTGATCTGAGCAGCCATCGTGTTCGTAACGTCAATCGGCTGGAACGTTGCACAAGACGCCAAGGTCATTACCGCCCCTATGGCGATAATGCTCAAGAGAGAGAAAATGTTCTTTTTCATAAAGAACTCCTTATGGGCGGTTTTGGCATGTTTGCCGCACCCGCCGTCTTCTATTACCCTCCAACGGAGGTTCTTTTATCACCTTCCAACGGAAGGTGTAAAATACCATATCAGACTGCCAATATTTGTCTAATAGTCTAATCATACTATCAGTGTAGACTATTATTATTAGATTGTCAAGAGGAAATTACAAGATAGTATGTTTTTCGGGGGAAAATATTATCGAATTCGAAACGCTCCGGGATTTTTTATCCGCAAACATAAAGGCCCGGCGGGAAGCGCTGAACCTATCCCAGGAAAGGCTTGCGGAAATCGCGGATGTATCGGTCCAAATGATCAAGGGGATTGAGGGTCGCCGGACCTGGGTCAGCGATACCATGCTGGCGAAATTGGCCCGGGCCCTGGGGGTAGCTTCATTTCAACTGCTGGTACCGGTGCATGAGGAAGGAATCCTGGAAGAAAACCCCCTTGTTTCGGGCTTACTGCGCAATCTTAAACAAAATATCCAGGACGATATCAATTCCCAGTTTGACCGGCTGCTGTCGCCGGGAAAAACAGACTAGGCCTGCGGCGTTTTATCGTGGGCGCTGCTACCACGCCGCGCATCCCTGTAGATATATCACGCAACCATCAGGTTTCGCGGCGGGAAGGGGCCGGAGCGCGCTTGCTCCGGGCCGGAGCGCGTTTGCTCTGAGGCGGAGCGCGTTTGCTCCGGGCCGGAGCGCGTTTGCTCCGGGGCGGAGCGCGTTTGCTCCGGGGCGGAGCGCGTTTGCTCCGGGGCGGAGCGCGTTTGCTCTGGGGCGGAGCGCGCGCGCCGCGCATCCCTAACCGTCGTGAACCAGGTTTCGCAGCACGGGGACTTGACGGCGCCATCCTTTCCAATGCATAATCCCCCCATGAAACAGCATGTGGTGTCGGTCCTGGTGGAGAACCGGGCGGGGACCCTGAGCCGGGTGGCCGGGCTTTTTAGCCGCCGGGGGTACAATATCGACAGCCTCACCGTGGGGGAAACCGAGGACGCCTCCATCTCCCGGATGACTATCGCCGTAACGGGGGACGATGCGGTGCTGGAACAGATCGTGAAGCAGCTCGAAAAGCTGGTGGATGTAATCGCGGTTAAGGAACTGGAGAACGCTGCCTGCATCCGCCGGGAAATCATGCTGGTCAAGGTCAAGGCCGATGAGCAGACCCGGCCTGCGGTCATCGAAATCGCCGGCATCTTCCGGTCCCGGGTTATCGACGTGTCGCCTACCACCATCACCCTGGAGGCCACCGGCGATATTGAGAAGCTGGACGGTCTGCTCCTTCTGCTCCGGCCCTACGGTATCCTGGAACTGGCCCGGACGGGCCTGGTGGCCCTGGAGCGGGGGCCCAAGGTACTGGCGATACCTTCGGCCTGCTCAACCTGGGCAGCGAGCATGTGTCAATAATAAACATTAAATAGAAAACTGGAGGGATTTATCATGGCTATTATGTATTACGAGAAGGACTGCGATCTGGGGGCCCTTAAGGGCAAGACCATCGCGGTGATCGGCTACGGTTCCCAGGGCCACGCCCACGCGCTCAATGCCAAGGAATCGGGGATGAAGGTGATCGTAGGGCTCTACGAGGGCTCCGCTTCCTGGAAAAAGGCCGGGGAAGCGGGCTTTACCGTAAAGATCGCCCGGGAAGCGGCCGAGGCTGCGGACTTCATCATGATCCTTATCAATGATGAGAAGCAGGCTAAGCTTTACGAAGAGTCCGTCAAACCGGCGCTCAAACCCGGCAAGACCCTGGCTTTTGCCCACGGCTTTAACATCCACTTTGGCCAGATTCTGCCGCCCAAAGATGTCAACGTGGTCATGATCGCCCCCAAGGGGCCGGGCCACACGGTGCGGGAGCAGTACCAGAACGGCGCCGGGGTGCCCTGCCTCATCGCCGTGCACCAGGACGCCACGGGAGATGCCAAGCGGCTGGCCCTGGCCTATTCGGCGGCCATCGGCGGGGCCCGGGCGGGGGTGCTGGAGACCACTTTTAAGGAAGAAACCGAGACGGACCTCTTTGGCGAACAGGCGGTGCTTTGCGGCGGTGTATCGGCCTTGATGAAGTGCGGCTTCGAGGTGCTGGTAGAAGCGGGGTATCAGCCCGAGAGCGCTTACTTCGAGGTGATGCACGAGATGAAGCTCATTATCGACCTGGTGAACCGGGGGGGCCTCTCCTTCATGCGCTATTCCATCAGCGACACCGCCGAGTACGGCGACTACGTCACGGGTCCCAAGATCATTACCGGGGAGACCAAGGACACCATGCGGCAGGTCCTCAAGGACATTCAGACCGGCAAATTCGCCAAGGACTGGATCGGTGAAAATCAGGTGAACCGTCCCTACTTTAACCGGATGCGGGCTCTTGAGGCGGCCCATCCTATCGAGCAGGTGGGGGCCGAGCTCCGGGCTATGATGCCCTGGCTCAAGAAGAACGAGGAACGCTGATGCCTGACCACGCACATACCCGGCGCATCAAAATATTCGATACCACGCTTCGGGACGGGGAGCAGGCGCCGGGTTGCAGCATGAACCCCCAGGAAAAGCTGGAGGTGGCCCGGTACCTGGAGAAGCTCGGGGTGGATGTGATGGAGGCGGGTTTTCCCGCTTCCAGCCCCGGGGACCTGGAATCGGTGCGGGCCATCGCGGGGATTATCCGGGATTGTTCCGTGGCGGGGCTCTGCCGCTCCCTGGAGAAGGACATCGACGCGGCCCGGGAAGCCCTGGCCAAGGCGGCCCAGCCCCGGGTGCATATATTCCTGGCCACTTCCCCTATCCACATGGAGTACAAGCTCAGGATGAGCGCGGATCAGGTGGTTGAACGGGCGGCGGCGGCGGTGGGTTACGCGAAGAAGTTTTGTTCCGATGTGGAGTTTTCCGCAGAGGATGCCAGCCGGAGCGATCCTGACTTTGTCTGCCGGGTCTTTGGCGAGGTGATCCTGGCCGGGGCCTCCACCCTCAATATCCCCGATACCACGGGCTACGCGCTGCCGGACGAGTTCGGCCGCCTGGTGGAGTATATCAAGGCCCATACACCGGGGGCGGAGAAGGCGGCCTTCTCGGTCCATGTCCACAACGACCTGGGCCTGGCGGTGGCGAATAGCCTTGCGGCGATTCAGAACGGGGCGGATCAGGTGGAGTGTACCATCAACGGTATCGGCGAACGGGCGGGGAACGCCTCCCTGGAGGAGATCGTCATGGCCCTGCGGGTTAGGCGGGAGCTGCTCCGGGCGGACACCCGCATCGATACCACCCAGCTATACAACGCCAGCCGTCTGGTGAGCAAGGTTACCGGGGTAAAGGTCCAGCCCAACAAGGCCATTGTGGGGGATAACGCCTTTGCCCACGAGGCGGGGATCCACCAGCACGGGGTCCTGGCGAACCGGGCCACCTACGAGATCATGACCCCTGAGTCCGTGGGCATCCCCAAGAACCGCATGGTCCTGGGAAAGCACTCGGGCCGCCACGCTTTTGAGGACCGGCTCAAGGACCTGGGCCTTTCAACGGACGCCGCCACACTGGAAACGGTCTTTGCGGAGTTCAAAAACCTGGCGGACCGGAAGAAGGTGGTCAGCGACCGGGACATTGAGGCCTTGGTGATGGGCGCCTCCGCGGCGGTCCCGGAGACCTGGACCCTGGAGCACTGGGCCGTGAATACCAGCGACGCCCTGGGGGCCAGCGGGGTGATCCGGCTGCGGCACAAGGACGGGGAGGCCCGGAAAGTCATCGCCCTGGGGGACGGCCCCATCGACTCGATCTTCAAGGCCATCAACCAGATCATCGGCAGGGAGCCGGACCTGGAACTCTACGAACTGGGGGCCATCACCGGCGGCTCCACGGCTCAGGGTGAAACCATGGTGAAGATCGGTCTGGACGGCCGCCGCTGGAACGGCCACGGGGTAAGTACCGACGTGGTGGAGTCCTCGATCAAGGCCTACATTGCCGCCGTAAACGCCATGGAGTGGGAGCTCGCCGGCGGCGGCGGCTCTGGCGCCAGCGCCGCCGGGAACCGGTAATACGGGCCGCCGGGGCTTGCCCCTTTCCATCAATTCTGCTATATTGCCCTTCGTATACTGCAAAGGAAGTGGGGTGCAATTCCCCCGCTATCCCGTAACTGTAATTGGGGATATTTCCGTCCGCGAGTTACGCTCGCAGCCACTGGTACGGCTTGTCTGTCAAGCTTACCGGGAAGGCCGGCGGAAAACCGTAATGTCCCAGCCCTTGGGCTGCGATATTACAGACCTATAAGTCAGGAAACTTTGGTATACACGGGACCGTAAACCGGAGCCTCGCTCCGGGGCCCCGCATCTTTTCCAGGCTTCGTGGATTGAGCCTAAGGAGTATCCCATGTTCCCGTCCCGTTTCCCGCTCAAGCTGTCTCTATTGCTGATGACGGTCCTGCTCGCCCTGGCCGGCTGCAACAAGCCCGCCGGGGTAAGTACCGGGCTATCCGCCCCGGCTGCCGCCCCCAGCCCGGCTCCCAGCCGCATTATTTCCACGGCCCCGTCCAGCACGGAAATCATCCTGAGCCTGGGCTTTGCCGGCAGCCTTATTGCCGTGGACCCCTACTCGGCGGCCCTTGCCGGGCTGCCTGACGGGCTGGCCCTCATCGACTTTGCCGCCCCGGATGCCGAGGCCATCATCGGCCTGGAGCCTGATCTGATTGTAAGCTCGGAGATCAACCGGATCAGCGCCGCCGATGATCCCTTCAAGCTGCTCCGGGACCTGGGCATCCCTATTGTCTACATCCCCACCAGCGACAGTATCGCCGGGATTTACCAGGACATCGGCATGATCGCCGAGGCCCTGGGGGCCGAAGCCGGGGGCAGGGAGCTGGTCAGCGCTATGCAGGCCGAGATTGCGGCCATTGCCGCCCAGGGGGCCGCCCTGGCTACCCAAAGGGCCAAACGCTCGGTCTACTTCGAGATTTCCCCCTTCCCCTATCCCTATACCTTTGGAAGCGGAACCTATCTGCATGAAATGCTCGAAATTATCGGTGCGGAGAATATCTTTGCCGGTCAAACCGGCTGGTTTGCCCCCAGCGTCGAGGCCGTCATCAGGGCCAACCCCGAGGTGATCCTCTCCATGGATTACGGCGACCCCAACACCCTGGACGAGATCAGGGGCCGGGACGGTTTCGGGACCATTGCCGCAGTGGCTGCCGGCCGGGTATATACCATCAACGGTGACACCGCATCGCGGCCTTCCCCCGGTATCATCAGCGCCCTTTGGGAGATGGCCCGGGCGGTTTACCCCGGGCAGTTTGACTAAGGCCCTTCGCGTGCGAAAAAAGCGCTGGAAGCTGCCCCTGGGGGCGTTGCCCCTGGGGGCGCTGCTCCTGGGGACTGCTGCGGCCCTCGCAATCCTCGCCGTGGGTATTTCCCTGGGAAGCTCTTCCATCAGCCTGGGGGATACCCTCAGGGTCATCGGCGCACGGCTCTTCGGCCTTGACCCCAAGGGCGTGGAGGCCCGTCTTATTCCCATCGTCTGGAACCTCCGCCTGCCCAGGGTCCTCCTCGCGTTCCTCGCCGGCGGGGCCCTCTCCATCAGCGGCGCGGTGTTTCAGTCGGCGCTCAAAAACCCCCTGGCCTCGCCCTATATCCTGGGGGTCTCCTCCGGGGCCTCCCTGGGGGCGGGAATCATCATGCTTACCGGCTTTGCGCTGCCCTTCATCGGCGGCTTTACCCTGCCCGCGACGGGCTTTGTCTTCGGCTTCGCGACCATCCTTATGGTCATCGCCTTTACCCGGGTCCTGGACAAATCCCTTTCGAACAACTCCATCCTCCTCTTTGGGATGGTCTTTTCCCTCTTCGTCAACGCCATCCTTACCACCTTGTCGGGGGTCTACCGGGAGGAACTGCGGAACCTGATGTACTGGCAGATGGGGAGTTTTGTCCTCAAGGGCTGGTCCTATGTAGGGCTGCTGCTGCCCTTTGTGATCCTCGGCGCGGCGGGTATTGTCCGCTACACCCGGGAGCTGGACATTCTCACGTTTGGGGAAGAGGAGGCCCTGAGCCTGGGGGTCGACACCCGGCGGCTGCGGGTTTGGCTGCTCTTTTGCTCAGCCCTGCTTACCGGCGCGGTAACGGCCCTCTGCGGAGCCATCGGTTTTGTGGACCTCATCGCCCCTCATCTGGCCCGAAAAGTTACCGGCTCCCGGCACAACGCGCTGCTGCCCATGTCCTTTATCATCGGCGGCTCCCTCCTCGTGGTTACCGATCTTGCGGCCCGGACCCTCATCAGCCCCCTGGAACTTCCCGTGGGAGCCGTTACCGCCATCATCGGCGCGCCCTTCTTCGCCTGGGTGTACTTTAGGAAACGGTAGGCCGGGATGTTGGAAATTAAAGACCTGTACTGCGGCTACCAGGGCAAGGATATTATCAAAGGTATTTCCCTGGAGGCCCACCGGGGGGAGTTCCTCTGCATCGTAGGCCCCAACGGCTGTGGCAAGACCACGCTGCTCAGGGCCGTCTCCCGCATCATTCCCAGCCGGGGCGTTCTGAGCCTGGACGGCCGGGACCTGGCCGCCCTTCCCCGCCGGGACCTGGCCCGGACCATCGCCCTCCTGGGTCAGGCTTCGGAGCTTTACTTCCCCTACACAGTCTACGACACCGCAGCCCTGGGGCGCTACGCCCACGCAGCGGGCCTGTTCACCGGCCTTTCCGCCAGGGACCGGGCCATCATCGACGACAGCCTTATGCGGCTGGACCTGTACGGGGAGCGGGACCGTCTCATCACGGAGCTTTCCGGGGGCCAACTCCAGCGGGTCTTTCTGGCCCGCACCCTGGTCCAGGACCCCGAAATCATCCTCCTGGACGAGCCCACCAACCATCTTGACCTGAAACACCAGACGGCCTTACTGCGCTATGTATCCCGCTGGGCCAAGGACAACCGTAAAATGGCCGTCGGCATCCTCCACGACCTTAACCTGGCCCGCTATTTCGCCGGCCGGGTTGCGCTTATGAATGAAGGTAAGATTATCACCTGTGGAAGCCCTGCCGAGGCCCTGGGCCCGGAAATATTGCGCGAAACCTTTGGGCTTGACGTGGGCGCCTTCATGCGGGAATCCCTGAAAAAATGGAAGGCCCCAGGCCCTGAAGGGGCGGCCAGAATCTCCCAATAGCCTAGCAAACCTTTACATATCCCTCGTGATGATATAAAGTTACTCCGTTATGATGATAATGCACGCAAACAGGGCCGCCATCGGGTGCAGGCCGGGCAATAGAGGCCGTTCCCGGTTGAATGTCCCCGATAGCCCGCCGCCGCTATCTTCGTCCTCGTGCTTACACATCATCGACCGGGGAGGGGCGGCGCAGCCCTACGCACCCGCACTTGTAGAGTCCGGCTACGCTATCTTCGATACGCTCCGCCGGGGAATTCCAAAGGCGGGCGCTCCAGGCTGCGCCGCCCCCTGGCGGGATGTATGCTGTGCGCCATCCTGCCGGATGGCGCCGCCCCGGTCTAGAGGCGGTTCCCAGTTGAATGTCCTCAAGAGTCCGGCAAAGCCAGATAGCGGCCCCGCTGGGGGTGCCCCCGCTGGGGCCGGCCAGAATCTCCCCAATAGTCCAGTTTGCGCGAAGCGCCCACTGGACCGCCATCCTCCCGGATGGCGCCAATCCGCCTGGATTGGCGGGGGGGGGGGGGGGGGGGGGGGGGGGGGGGGGGGGGGGGGGGGGGCGGGCGGGGGGCGGGGCGGCGGGGGGCGCGGGGGGCGCG
>JAITON010000043.1 GCA_031289935.1 Treponema sp. | reverse complement strand
CGCCATCCGGTAGGATGGCGGTCCAGTTTGCGCCTGCAAACTGGACTATTGTAGGCGTATGCAATCCTACCGGATTGCGGCAATCCGACTGGATTGCAGGGCCGTATTGGGACCGGTTTTACGCTACTTTGTTCAAATCTTCGTGCCGTTAACATGGCGTAAGTATGCGCCTTTTTTATAATCATGTCAAGTCTTTTGCGGAAAAAAGTTGAAAAAACGTGAAAAATCCCGAAAAAAGAGGGAAATTTCCTGCCCGCCGGCAGTAGCCGGACGGCATAGACCTAGAAGAACCGCGTCAGGAAGGTCGAAAGGGCCGGCACGTAGGTTACCAGGAGCACCACCGCGAGCTGGATCAGCAGGAAGGGGAACACATAGCGGCAAATGTCCATGTAGCTCTTCTTGAACCGGTAGCTTGCCAGAAAGAGATTGAGCCCAATGGGAGGTGTCAGGAAGCCCAGTTCCAGGTTGGTAATAAAGATAATCCCCAGGTGCACCGGATCAATCCCGTAGGCCGTGCCCAGGGGAATAATCAGGGGCAGCACAATCAGGATGGCCGAGAAGATGTCCATGAGGCAGCCCACCGCGAGGAGGGCGACGTTCAAGAGCAGCAGGAAGAGGTACTTAGATTGGATGGCCGTGTGCAGCCAGATCGCGAAATTTTCCGGCACCTTGGTGTCCACGATGTAATAGGACAGCGCCTGGGACATGGCCAGGATGGAAAGCACCCCGCCGATAATGGGCAGGGCCTTGAGGAAGACCTTGGGCATATCGGGGACTTTGATGTCTCGGTGGATCAGCACCTCTACCAAGAAGATATAGATTACCGCAATCGCCCCGGTCTCCACCAGGGAGAAGGTCCCGGTAAAAAAGCCCACAATCAGGATGATGGGGAGCAGGATCTCCAGAAGCGATCCCTTGAGGGATCTCCCCAACTCCCGGAGATTGAATTTCTCCACGGGAATCTTGGTGCGTACCGACACCACGATGCCGAAGATGATCATGGCCAGCACCAGGATGAAACCCGGCACAATCCCCCCCACGAACATGTGGATAATATTGGTAAAGCTGGTGGAGCCCACCAGAATCAGGGGCAGGCTCGGCGGGAAGAGCAGGCCGATGCTCCCCACGGAGGTCAGGAGCCCTATGGAGAACTTCTCGGGATACTTGGCGTGCTCCGAGAGGATCGAGTAGAGGAGCCCTCCCAGGGCCAGGATCGTGACCCCCGAGGCCCCGGTAAAGGAGGTAAAGAAGGCGCAGATGATGACCGTACCGATGATCATGCCCCCGGGCAGCCAGCCGAAAAGGCTCCTAAAGGTCTTGACCAGCCGCTCCCCGGCCCGGCTTTCCGAAAGGATAAAGCCCGCCAAGGTAAACAAGGGTATGGCGATGATGCTGCTGTTGGTCAGAGCCACATAGATCTCGTGGGTTACCGTTTCCATTTCCCCCCAGGACGCCACCAGGAGTAATATCGCCAGGCCCCCGATGGAGAGGAACAGCGGCGCCCCGGCCAGGGCCGAAAGCACCAGGAGGATGACCACAGGGATCCGTACCGTGTAGGCCATCTCGTAGAGCTTGTCCGTCAGGGCCCAGGCCGCATCGGGAGCCTCAAAGCCCCAGAGGAGCTTAGTGATGGAAGGGAATGCGAGCAAGGTCCCCAGGGCGCAGACCAGGACCGGGAGCAGCCAGACGAGGAACCGGGCCTGGCCCTTAAGACCGGCCGCTTTCAGGGCCGCCGCAGTTTGGCGGGCAAAGCGGAAGCTCATCACCGCATAGCCCAGGGGGATAACCGAGCCGAGGATCCAGACCGGGATAACCCCCACCGGGGAATTGCCCACGAGCCCGACGCGTACATAGCTCACGGAGATCCAGAAGACCACCACGGACACGGCCAGGGAAACAAGCCCGGTCAGAGCCGCACAGACCGCCTTGACCTTTTCGCTGCGGATGTACTGGGTCAGGGATATCGACAGATGCTCCCCCTGTTTGGTAGTGATCATCCCCCCAAAGAGCCCCAGGACCAGGAGCAGGTGGGCCGTGATTTTGGAGGATTCGGGCACCCCGGTCTTAAAGAAGGCCCGGGTAATCACCTCCGCCAGGGGAATCAGGGCCAGAAGAACCAGCGCCCCGTAACAGATGGCCTGTTCCAGTGTCCAAAGGAAGCGTCCGAATCGTTTCATGGTCTACCGCCTGCTCCTAAAGTCGGCCAGAAGATCGCTTACCCGTTTGAATATGGCCTGATCAAAGGTCGTACTGTCCACCAGGGCCGATGAATTCCGGCCCACCTCGTCGTACCAGGTCTGTTCCTGGGCGGGAGTCAAGTCGTGGACAACGAGACCGTAGGCCTTCATCTGGGTAACCGAATCCGCCTCAAGCTGCCGGACCGCTGCGTCCAGTTCCTTCTCGATTCTGAGGGTGGAGGCAATCAACTGGGAGCGGTACTTTTCCGGCACCTGCCGCCAGGCCCGCTCGGTGATAATGATTCCCCCCATGAAGGGCGCGATACTGAGGTTGGTCATGTGGTTAGCCACACCGAAGACCTGCATGCTCCCGATAGCAATGGGGCTCTGATAGGTGGCATCCACGGTTCCGCCGTTCATGGCGACGAGGGTGTCCTCAATAGCCACCGGTACCAGGTTAAAGCCCACGGATTTCAGCACATTGTTCAGTCCCGGCAAATCGTCCCCCGAGGACATCTTGAGCCTTCGTAGGTCCGCCGGGACCAGCACCGGCGATTTGGCGAAGATCTTGACCCAGCCTACCCGGGCCCAAGCTATCATGTGGTAACCCTTGGCGGTAATCCGGGCCTCCAGATCGGGCTTGAGGGCATTCAGCACCAGATCAAGCTCGGCGTCGTTCCTGATAAGGAGGGGATAGCTCAGGGTCATCACCTCCGGGGCAATAACCCCCAGGCCAATGGAGGTTAGGATCGCCCCCTGGATCTGGTTCAGCTTCATCTGGGTAATAAGCTGGGACTCTACTTTCCCCAACTGGCTGCCGTGGTAGACCACCAGTTCCACCTCGCCGTTAGTGATCCGGGACCACTCGGCGGCAATTTTATCCACATACACCTGCCAGGGGGTGTTCTGGGGCACGATGGAAGCTATCTTGATCTGTACCTTCCGCTGGGCATGGAGGGATTCAGGCTGCATCACCAGAAACATCAGAACCAGAACCAAAAAAACACCAGGAAATTTCTTCATCGCAATACTCCTATTAATATGAATAAATCCGCTTTCCTTACTATAGGGAACGCGCTGATTGCGGCATATACCCCGCCGTCAAGTTAATCAGCGCTTCCCTAACGCCAGGTCTCATCCATTTCCAGGGCCTCGTCACCCCAGCCATCATCCTCCCAATCAAATTCACCCTCCTCACCGGCAGAATCCAGAAAGTAGAAGAAATAGGATGCGTTATCCAGGAGATACCGGGCCTTCCGCTGCGCGATAAGGTTGACCAACCGGTTTTCCGGGCCGGCATTTACATCAATGGCCAGGGCCCTTTCCAGGTTCTCCCTAAAGCCCTCGTAATCCCCTGCGGGGATACAGACCGCTTCGGCATAGGAGACGTAGGGGCTTGCCGAGAGCCCACCGGACTTCTCTACCGCCAGTCTAAAATGCTCCGGTACCCGTACGGGGTCCCCGCCAAGGTAGACGGGGATCGAGGAATGGAAAAGGATAAAGAAATCGTCCAGGGTTCCCCGGTCATAATCCGGGTCCAGTTCGTAGGCCCGGTTTATCAGCGCCGCGAGGGGCTGAATCTTCATGCCCAATTCCAGGTCCATGGGGTTCAGGGCAAAGGCCGAAAGGGTCCCCGCCACGGTCCAGTAGATCAGAGGCACGTCCTCTTTCTTGACCCTGGGAAGGAACCGGGCAATATCCCCGGCCTTGAGGGCTTCGCCGAAACCGGGGAAGCGCTGTTCCAGGCCCCGAAAGAGGAGTTCCGTCCCCCGGAGGTAGAGCTGCTTGGCCCGGCTGCGGGCGGTCTCCCGTTCACTGTAGGCGCTCCGGGGCAGCATGTCCGCAGGACCCTGAACGTAGGCGTTGGCGTACATCACAAAGAGGGATCCCGTGGTCAGGATCAGGCCCTGGTGATTGGGGTTCTGGGCCAGCAGGGCCTCGTACATCTTGATGGCGAATGGGAGGGCGTCCCCCACGAGATTGATGTCCGGATCGCCGGTAAAGACCGCGCTGGACCCCGTGCCGGTAAGGGCATCGGACACCAGGTTGATGACCATACTGGCACAGGACAGGGGCAGTATCCCCGCGATAAGAACCAATACCATAAAAAGAATCCGTTTCACCGGAGCCTCCTGAAATCTTAAGTTTCTTCTCACTATCATAGCATGCCCTAAAAACCCGGAAAAGGCAAGCGGGCTTTAGCCCAGGGTTTCCTTCCAGCGGCGGATTTCCCAGCCCCGGCGCCGGGCTTCCCGGGCCAGGAAACGGTCGGGGTTTACCGCCACGGGGTGGCCGCAGGACTCCAGCAGGGGCAAATCGGTGTAGGAGTCCGAGTAGAACCAGACCTCCTCCGGGGGGATTCCCTGCCCCGCCAGCCATTCCAGAGCGGCCTGCTTTTTATTCGGCCCGAAGAGCACGGCCCCCAGGGCCCGTCCCGTGGTTTTGCCGCCCGCAAATTCCAGAGCGCTTGCCAGGGAACCCTCCACACCGAAGTATTCCTCCAGGGGCTCGAGCAGGCTATGGTAGGCCGAGCTGACAAAAAGGGCCCGTTTCCCCTGCCGCCTGAGCTCCTGGATAAGCTCGAAGGCTTCCCGGTAAATATTCGCCCGGAGGCTCCGCTCAAAGCATATCCGGGCGGTCCTCTCCAGGTCCTCCTTTCTAAAGCCCGCGAGCTTTCGGGTGGCCGTCTCGATAAAGTCCCCATGGATAATACCGAATTTGTAGCGCAGCCATTCGATTGGCAGGGAACCCAGGTCTCCCAGCCGGATGAATTTCTCCCGCAGGGCGTCCCGCAGGAAGTAATAGGTTGATGATTTACGGATCAGGGTATAATCCACGTCAAAAAGATGGACCGCCGCCCCCCGGGAATCAGATAAACTCAAGATAGTTGCTTTCCTGGAGGGCCTGTTCCGCATACATACCCCGCATATTTTCCGGGAGCAGCGCCGCGATCCGGCCCATCAGCTCCGTCAGCATGGCCTCCTGCACATCCCGGGAAGGCTTGCCCTCAAATTTGAAGCGGAAAGGCCGCCCCACCTTCATCTGGAAGGGGGTCCGTTTGAACTTCTTGAGATCCCGCCAGAAGTTTTCCCCACCGTAATGAGCCACGGGCAGTACCGGCGCCCCGGTGATATAGGCCAACTGTACGATGCCCGCCTTACCCCTGCCCAGCACCCCGGTCTTGCTCCGGGTACCCTCCGGGGCGATACAGACGCAGAACCCCTCCCGGATCATCCCGTGGACCTTGCGGAAGGTCTGCAAATAGGCCCCCTCCCGGTTGATAGGGATCGCGTCGTAGCTGTCGAAGAGGAAGCCCATGACAGGATTTTTCCAGGCCTGGGCCTGCACCAGGCCCGTAACCTGCCGGGGATGGCTAAAGGCCACCACCACGGGCACTTCCAGGAAGTTAATGTGGTTTATAGCGATGATCATGGCTTCCATACCGCCCAGGCTTTGCAGATATTCCCTGCAATCGATCCGGCAAATGGTCCCCAGAATACCCCGCAGAATGGGCGATACAATGGCGCGCCTGAACTTACTCATGAGGCCGCCTCAGGGGTGGATCAGGCTGAGGGCCGCAGGGATACAGCGGATTTCCAGTTCTTTCCCATCGGTGCAGATCGTTTCCCCGTCACAATGGGCCGCCATGCCCCCTTCCAGCGCCTTAATATGGAAGTTCCGGGCCCGTCCCATGACCGTTTCCGGGCATTCCTCCTGCCGGCCCGCCGGGTATTTGGCCACGATCTGGATCAGCCGCCGCCGGGTGGGGGGATTTCGGATCATGCAGATGTCAAAGGCCCCATCGTCGAACTCCGCCCTGGGAGCCATGATAAAGGAGCCGCCCATGCGCCGGCCGTTCATTACCGATACGAGGACTGCGGGCAGGGTGATTTTCTCATCGCCATACTCCACCTCCAGCAGCGGCGGGGCCTCAAAGCGGGCCACCGTGATGATCGCCCCCAGGACGTAGGAAAGCCCCGATTGGATCTTCATTTTGGCCGCCTCGAAGCCCACCTTGGTGTCAAAGCCCATGCCCACGCCGTTGACAAAGTAACGGCCCTGGGGGAAGGAGCCCCCTATGACCCAGCCCGCGTCCAGGGGACTGCTCTTCCGGGCGATCAGGGACCGGAGCGCCGCATCCAGGTCCTCACCCACGCCGCTATTAAAGGAAAAATCGTTCCCCCGGCCCACAGGCAGGACCCCGAAAAGGGGCGGCAGCGCCGATGCATCGCGCTTCCGGGTTAAAAGACCGTTTACCACCTCGTTACAGGTGCCGTCTCCGCCGGCGGCCACCACCACCGTGTCCTCGTCCAGGGGATAGTCCCCGGCAATATGTTGGGCATCCCCGGGCCCTTTGGTTTGGATGATCTCATAATGCTGTACTCTTTCTTTAAGAAAACGATCAATCCGGGGCAGTTCTTTGATGGCGTGCCCCTTCCCGGCCACCGGGTTGAGGATAACCACCAGCTTTCCTTCTGGGTTATGTACCATGGTTACTATAATACCACAGCAGAGCGAAGCGGTCAAGCCGCCGCCGCATAAAAGCCCCTATTATTCCCCGATCACCGCCCGGATATCCTTCCCGATGGCTTCCAGCTTCTCCGCAGCCCCGGCCCTGGCCGCCTCCAGGCCGCCAGAACCCAGCGGGCAGCAACAGGAGGCGTAGAACTTGATCTTAGGCTCCGTGCCGCTGGGCCGGGCGCTGACCACCGTACCGTCTTCCAGGAAAAATTGCAGCACGTCGCTGGGGGCAAGGCCATCGGCCCCCTGTTCCAGGTCCCGGACCCGCAGCACCGGGATACCCCCCAGGGTTTGGGGCGGGTTCTTGCGGTATGCTTTCATGATATTGGCCATGATAGCCGGCCCCCCGGGCCCCTGGAAGTACTTGGCAATACCCGCCTCCTGCCAGTAGCCGCAGATCCCGTAGAGCTCTTCCAGCCGGTCCAGCAGGCTCTTCCCCCGGCGCCGCCAATAGAGCGCCATTTCGGCCGTCATAGCCGCCGCAGAGACCCCGTCCTTGTCCCGGACCTCGTCCTCCACCAGGAACCCGTAGCTCTCCTCCGTGCCGAAGACCACCCGGGCGCTACCATCGGCCTCGGTCCTGGCCATCAGCTCGGCGATCCACTTGAACCCCGTAAGACACTCGTAGAACCGGACCCCGTAATACTCCGCCACCCGCTTCTGCATCCCTGTAGTAACAATCGAGTTGACCATAGCCGCGTTGGGGGGCATCCTGCCGGTCTCCCGTAAGGAAAGAAAGATATAATCCGCCAGGAGGCAGCCCAGTTGATTACCCGTTACCAGGGTAAAATCCCCGGTATTCCCGGAGGGAACCGCAATACCGAACCGGTCCGCATCGGGGTCGGTGGCCATGACCAGGCCGGCCCCGAGCTTCGCGCCCAGCTTGATCGCCATATCCAGGGCCGCAGCCTCCTCGGGGTTGGGAAAGGCCACCGTAGGAAAGTCGCCGTTACCCTCCCGTTGTTCCGGCACCGTAAAAACCTGGAGGCCCAGGCCGCCCAGCACCGCCTCCACGTGCATGGCCCCGGTCCCGTGGAGGGGCGTGTACACGATCTTCAGCTCCCCGGCCCGGGCCCTGATAAGTTCGGGCCTAAAAAGCCGGCTCCGTACCATAGCCTGGTAGGGCTCATCAAGCTCCGTATCGATCAGCTTAAGAAGCCCCCGGGCCAGAGCCGTCTCTTTATCCAGCTCCCGGATCTCCGTAACCACGCCCACCTCGGCGATGATCCCCCTATCGTGGGGAGGAATCACCTGGGCGCCCCCGGCCCAGTAGGCCTTGTAGCCGTTGTATTGGGGCGGGTTATGGCTCGCCGTCACCACCAGCCCGGTATCGCAACCCAGATACCGGATGGCAAAGGAAAGCTCCGGCGTCGGCCGCATCGAGGAAAAGAGATAGGCCTTAATCCCGTTGGCCGCAAAGACCAGGGCCGCCTCCAGGGCAAACTCCGGCGAATAGTGGCGGCTATCGTAGGCCAGCACCGCCGAAAGGCCCCCCTCCCCCGCCTTGGCGGGCATAGCCTTGCGCAGATAGTTCGCCAGACCCTGGGTAGCCCGTTTTACCACCAGGGAATTCATACGGTTGTAGCCCCCGCCGATAATTCCCCGGAGCCCCCCGGTGCCGAACTCCAGGTCCCGGTAGAACCGGTCCTCCAGCTCCCGGAGATCATCCTTTGCCAGCAGCTCCTCCACCTCCGCCCGGAAGCGCCCACTCCGCTCCCGGGCGATATAGTCCCGCGCCCTGCCCACGATTGCCGCCCTGTCCATATAAACCCCTTCGTAAGAAACTGATAGATCCAGCATAATCCAGCGCGGGGAATCCTGCAAGACCAGGGCCGCGAAAAGGCGGAAACAGGAGCAAAATGATACCCGCTCCTATCGCCCCGGATGCCTCCGGGCCCGCCTTGCCAGCGAGAAGATGCGGACCATGATAAAGAAGATGAGCCGTAGGGGGAAGAATCCGGCGGCCTTACAGGGGATGTTTGGCCCTTAGGGACAGGCCAAACCTGCTACGAAATGTCCAGAGACGGATACCGGGGCGCGCCCTTTTTATGCAACATTGTAATGGCAACACAAAATATCACAATACTAATAATTTGCGAGGTAGATAAAAAAAGTAATCTGCCCCGATATTCATCACCACGTAAAAACTCTATTAAAAATCTTCCTGCCGAATAGACCAACAGATACAAATATAACAGTTTATTCTTAAATAATTGTTTTTTTCTTATATTATGCAAACACAAAAACAATACGAGATTAAAACACGCTTCCAAAAGCTGTACAGGGAAGCGATTAATTCCATTTGCTTCCTCAATAATAGCATGGTCGAATGTAAATCCAAATAAACTTTCAATTCCAAAACAGCACCCGCCTAAAAAACACCCTATTCTCCCAAAAAAATGAAATAATGGTACAGCAGGTGAAACAATATCAATTAAATAGCTCTTTTCTCTATGTTTATTGATGTAAATGAATCCGGCCCCTATTCCACCAAGCAATCCGCCATAAAAAACACTGCCTCCAAAAATGTTCATAAAATAATATATAAAATCTCCCCATGAACGAATCTCTTGTATATTATTCGCCAGCGCCGTAATTTCACGAAAATTTACTAACGCATAAAGAAGATGGCCTCCCAAGAAAACACCTATCGCCGCTATCAGAAGAAATAGTATACCATCATTATCATCATGTCCTTCTTTTTTACAGATGAAACATACATAAATCCCTGCCGCAAAAATGCCGCATAGAGCCATGATTGGATACATACCGATAACTCTGCCAACCAGCGTAAAATATGGAAACATTTAATCAACCTTTTTTGAGAAAACCCTGGGGATAACTAAATCCCCAGGGCTATTCCGGAAAGCTAACGCTGTGATTATAAACCTAATAATCCAGAGCCAGCCGCTCCAAGGGCGCTAACACATGCAACGGTGCAAAGAAGGCCAATTACTGAGATAACTAATCCTATAATGCTTAGGACTAGACCCGCAGTAGCAACCCCCGTTGGCTGACTTGCTTTTGTAGCTTTTTTTCGGCCTATGACACTTAACACAATGCCAACAATCCCGAAAGCCCACGCGAAATAATTCAGTACGGGAATCCAACCGCCCACCGCGCTCAGAATACCCAATACCAATCCAGCAACACCCATAGTGTGCCTCCTAAAAATAATATATAACAACCCATCGGGTTATTATCAAAGTTGAATGCCGTCAATTACGATTATGGGTAGTGCTATCCCTATGTTAATCGTACTGGCATGATAACTGACATAGCCTAAAAATTTCTGGCCGGCAGTTGGTCCTGAGGCCCCAAATACAGATGGGTCCCCAAAATAATAAACGCTTAATGCTCCAGATTCTGCATCAGAAGTAAAATCAGACTGTTCAACTTCCATGGTACATCCTTCAAGATTCACACTTTTAATAGTAAAATTAAAAGCCGCCTTCATTGATTCGCCTGATTTTAACCCTAAAACTCTAAGACCGAATATGGCATAATCCGAACTTGATTTTTTTAATGGATAATCCGATTCCTTAATTTTAGGGGTTTCTTGCCCAAGGATTTGAGGCTTGAGATAATCATAGCCCATCACACTCAAAGACATGGCTAATGCGTCTCTGTCTGAACCTGTTAAGCCGCTTGAAGCAGTCTCAGCGATCTCCGCCGCTTTATCCAGAAATTGCTGTAAGCCAGTTTTGTCTGAACTCCCTGCTGCTTTGCCTGAACTGTTTCCACAAGCGGCAAATGCTACGGTGAAACACAGAGCCAGTACCAAACAGCTCAATCCAATATTCGTTTTCTTCATAACTATGCTCCTTAATTTTTATGCAATAATAACGCTCACCACATCGGACCAGGGGCCGCGCTTGCCGCCGTCGTTCTCGTAGGCCGTGGCGTAGTCCGCCACCTTGCCGTAGTCCTCCTCGGCCCACTGGAAATCCCGGACCGTCC
>JAITON010000228.1 GCA_031289935.1 Treponema sp. | reverse complement strand
CCGGCTGCGGGCTCTGCCAGTTCCCCAAAGGCGTCAATGAGAAAGGCGTTGAGCAGGAGCAGACCCTCCCGGTTCATGGCTGGTCTTTGGGGCTCTACCAGCCCCCGCTCCCGCCAGGCGGCCAGAGTCCGGGGGATGCAGTCCTCAATAGAAGCGCCGAAACGGCGGCGGAAACGGTCCCCGTCTGGACCCCCGGCACAACGGAAGCCCATCATGAGGCTTTCTTCCATCAGGCTGAACCGGTCCAGGATTTCCACGCAGGGAGGCGCCCCGGCAAGATAGGCGTCAACATCGGCCGGATAGCTGCGGCGGATGCCCCCGTCCTCAGAGATGACCGTCCCCGATGCGGCGGGCCCGGTGGCCAGCCAGTTTTCCAGGCGCCAATAGCGCATATTGTGCCGGCACTCCTTCCCGGGGAGGCAGAAATTGGAGACTTCGTACTGGCGGTAGCCCGCCGCTTCCAGGGCATCCCGGCCGGCAATCCAGAGACGGTCCGCTTCATCGGCCTTTGGGAGGAGATTCCGCCGGGAGTATAGCGGGGTCCCCGCCTCCACCGTTAGGGCGTAGAGGGATACATGGGCCGGTTCATAGGCCAGGAGCCGGTCAATGTCCTCCAGCAGAACCGCCTCGTCCTGGAAGGCGGCGATCAGGTCCGCAGAAAAGGCCCCGGGGAAATACCAGGCGGCCAGGGCCAGCCGTTCCGGGAGCAGGCCCTCGTTCCCGGCGCGGCCCAGGGCCCGGCGGCTGGGACCGTGGAAGCTCTGGACCCCCAGGCTGAGCCGGTTTACCCCGCCTGCCCGGCAGGCGGCCAGGAATTCCCCGTCCGCCGATTCGGGGTTGGCCTCCACGGTACATTCCGCCGGCCATTGGGGCAGGATAGCCCGGAGCCCCTCCAGGAGCCGCCCCATCCGGGCCGGCCCCAGCGCCGAGGGGGTGCCGCCGCCGATATAGGCCGTGGGGACCGCTTCCACCGGATAGCGCCGGAATTGGGTTGCCGTATCGGCAATGACCCGGTCAACATAGGCCTCCAGCCGGGAATCGTTGTCCGAAAGCTCCACCGAGTAAAAGTCGCAGTAATCGCAGAGGGTGGCGCAAAAGGGAACATGAATATAGAGGGAGGCCGTCATGGCAGGCCGATACGGTTCAGGGGCCAGTAGCGGAACAGCGCGGTCCCGACGATACAGTCCAGGGGCAGGACCCCCCAGGTACGGGAATCGTTGGTATTGCTCCGGTCGTCGGAAAGGACAAAGCACTCCTGCTCCCCCAGCACGATGCTTCCCAGGGTCCCCGAAAAAGGCAGGGATTCGTCCCAGAGGGCGGGTCCTTGGGGGATGGTCAAATCGTAGGGCCGGCGGGAAAGTTCGTATTCCGTCAGGATATAGGGGCTATCTGCCGGCTTTACCCGGATCACGAAGCCCGTCATGCTGATCTGGTCCCCCGGGAGACCGATAATCCGCTTGACAAACTGACGCTCCGTCCGGCCGGTGATATCAAGCTGCTGGGCGGTAAAGAAACGGACCACCGGATCCAGCAGGCTCCGCAAGAGCGGCGTCTCCCCCTCCGCCATATCCACCAGCACAATATCCCCCCGGTTGAGCTGAAACCGGGCCGCTTCATCGGGCAGGAGGCGGAAAATCAACCGGGAGCCGAAGATCATCCGGTCGCCGGCCCGGAGGCCGGGTTCCATGGAACTGGTATTCAGGGCCTTATTGAAGAAGCCAAAGGTCGTTAGGAGCAGATAGAAGAGGAAAAAGCCCAGGGCCAGGAAGACCATCCGCCGGACCCGGTGCAATTGATCCTGGCGGGCCGAATAGGAAAACGTGCGCCATTTATTCGCCATTCCGAACCGCCTCCTGCCGCTATATTTGCTCACTTCGTTGCGCAAATGCTGCCTTAAAGTAACCTTAGGGGATAAGCCCCATGCGGGGAAAAGGCCAGAAGATAAAGACCCCCTGGCCGAGTACCCTGGAAGCTTTGACCGGCCCGAAGTAGCGGCCGTCCCGGGAATTATCCCGGTTATCCCCCAGGGGCAGTACATAACCTTCGGGCACATACCAGCCCAGTGTATTGCGCAAATATTGGGCCCGGTAGCGGCCGTCTTCCGGATGAATCAGCCTGAGGGTTAGAAGCCGGGCCGCCTCATAGGCAAAATAATCGTAATAGCGGAGACCCGATGCTCCGGCCGCCTGGGCAGTAAGCGCTTCGGGCGGTGAGAGCCCCATATCATAGTAGGCGGCGGCCTTCCCCGCAGCCTCCAGGGCAGGATAGTCCGTTGCGGCCACCAGACGGCTCAGGTTGTGGTCCAGTCCCAGGGCTTCGTTATAGTCCCGTTCCGCCGTCCAGTGGTCTTCTCCGGGGAAGCGGATCAGCATCTCCCCACGGTCGGACACAAAGCGGTCCCCCCCCATGCCTGCGGCCCGTTTGATCAGGAACTGGGCCCGTACCTCCCCGCTCTCGTCCCGGTCGATGTCCCAGAGGGAAAAGCTCAGCATAAAGAGCACCCGGTGGGCGATATCAAAGACGGGCCCCTTGGATATATACGAGGGGTTTTCAAAGACGATGACGTCGTTCCGCTTGGGTTTGACGGGGCTCGGGAGCTTACCCAGGCCGGGCAGGAGCTCGGGACCGAACACCAGCTTGTTCACAAAGATCCGGTCCCTGATGAGCAGGGTATCGATCATGGAACCCGAAGGAATTGCGTAAGCCTGGAAAAGGTATTGGTTAAGGAGCAACACCACCCCCACAGCCCAGAGGATAGTCTCGATCCAGTCGATAAGGGGGTTTTTCCCCCGGAGTTTTTCTTTCTTAATCCGCCTGATTCTGCGCCGCCGGGTCAGGCAGCTTTCGGTCAGCCCCTGGACCCGGTCAAAAAAAGCTCCCGCCATAGGATTAGTCTAGCACAAAAGGCCCGGCTTGACAAGCCGGACCAGACAATCCCTCAAGAATGGGGAACAAACGCCGTAAATTAAAACAATGAAGGCCCTAAAATACCTTTTGCCGTTCTGGTTGAGCATCCTGATTTATACGGTTCTTTCCCTCTTCTCCGGGGCTATGGGTCTTTCGGCCTATGATCAACTGGCGGCGGAGCGGAACCGGCAGAAGGCAAACCTGGAAAGCCTCCAGGCGCTCAACCGGGAACTGGCGGGCGATATGGACGCCCTGCTCTACGATTCGGACACCATCGCCGCCTATGCCCGGGAACTGGGCTACGGCCGGCCGGAGGAAAAGTTCCTCCGCATCGTGGGCATTCCCGGGACCCTGAACAAGGAATTTGCCGAGGGGCAGATTGTCCGGGCCGGGGAACCGGCATTCCTCTCCAACGAAATTATCCGGTTTATCTCCCTGGGGGCCGGCCTGGCGCTGTTTTTCAGTATGCTCCTTGCGGAACTCCTCCACCGGCAGGAGAAACCGGCCGCCGGGCCCAAATTCGATCCCCGCCGGGCCTTTTTCGGCGGACCCTAGTTCAATCTCTGGCGGAATTCCCGGGAAATATCCCGTTTCAGGTCCCGGTCCCGGATATCGGCCCGTTTGTCGTAGGCCTTTTTCCCCTTGCAAAGCCCCAGTTCCACCTTGACCCGGCGCTTTTTGAAGTAAAACAAGAGGGGAATCAAGGTGTAACCTTTCTCGTCCACCTTTCGGCTGATACGTTTAATCTCATCCCGGTGGAGCAGAAGCTTCTTCTGCCTCCCCGGCTCGTGGTTAAAGACCGAGGAAAAGGGATTTTCCGCGATAACCAGAGAACGGAGCCAGACCTCGCCCCCGGAAACCTCGGCCCAGGCATCGGGGAAGGAGATTTTCCCCTCCCGGAAGGATTTGACCTCGGTGCCCAGCAGTTCGATACCGCACTCGTATTTTTCGTCCACCGAATAGTCGAACCGGGCCTTGCGGTTTACCGCGATGATCTTGACGCCCTCGCTCACGGCCGCCCTCCTGCGGCAGGTACGATAACCGGCCTAAAGGACACGAAGGGGGAGCAGTATTCCGGGGGCAGGGATCCCCGGAGCCCGGTACCGGGGTTCTGGTTGACCCAGGAACCGCCCCGGAGGACTTTCTCCGGGGAAGCGGCCCCACTCCCGGCAAAGAGGTCCAGGGGCGTGTAGCTGTCGCCGCACCATTCCCAGAGCCCCCCCAGGATCTTTTCCAGGATACCGGTCCCGGCATCCGCCCTGGCCGCATACTCCCACTGGGCCTCGGTGGGGAGCCGGACCTCCCAGGCCGAAAGAGACGCCGGGAGGAGCCCCGTAAGCCAGCGGCAATAGGCCTCTGCGGCGTACCAGGAGAGGCCCGGCAGCCCCCTGGTCCCGCTCCTCTGGGGCTCCGCAGGCTCGCCGGCCAGATAGTCTTTCGTAGCCTTCCCTGCGGCGGCCAGAGCCGCTGCGTAGGGAGCGCTCCATTCGGGATTATCCGCCAGGAAGATAGCCCAGGCCGCCTGAGTAACTTCGGTCCGGGAGACCCAGAAATCCCCCAGGAGCTCTATCCGGGGATAGGTATTCCCGGCCAGGAGCCGGCCCCCGGAGAGCTGCCTAAAGGAGAGGCCCCCCAGCTCAAGCTGCCCGCCAAAGCTCCCCGGCGCCGGGCTTTCGGCGGCGATTTCCCGGGCGGTTTCCACAGCCCCTGCGTACCAGGCCGATTCCCTCAGGACCGTTCCGGCGGCGTTTTCCCCCAGGAGTTCCGCCAGCCAGAGGGCCGATCCGGGATTTTCCCCCAGGATTGCGAGGATATCCCCTGCGGATTGGAGCAGAGAAAGAGGCGAAGGGGCGAGCCCGGCATTGTCCAGGAGAAACTTTGCCCGGCCCAGATCCCGCAGGGCCGTCCTGGTGGCCGCGAAACCCAGGGATTCCCGCAGAATCGCCTCCAGGGCGGGGCGGATCAGGGGATCATCCCCCGCCGCCTTTCCCAGCCGGTAGGCCCCCTCGGATAACACCAGGGGAACCTGCCAGGCGGAGCTGGCTTCCCCGGCCAGAGACCAGCGGGCGTATTCCCTGGCGGCTTCCCGGAACACCGCTACCGGCTCCGGGGCCACCAGAACCAGGTCCAGTTCGACACGCCGGGGGAACAGGAGGGAACCGAAAACCCGGCCGCCAATATCCCGGCTGAAGGTTACCGGGGAAAATCCCGGCAGGACCAGTTCAAAACGCCGTTCCCCGGCGGGGATAAAGAGCTCGCAGGGGGTGGTCCCCCGGTAGATTCCGTCCACCCGGACCGCCGCGCCCAGGGGCTCGGAGCGGAAACGCAGCCTGCTGCCGGGATTGGAAATACCGGGATAAATCAGGATAAAGAAGAGTATGACCAGCAGGATAAGGGCATAAAGGATGGAGAGGTAGCGCCCGGGGCTCATCCCCCCCAGGGGCTTTAGACGGACCCGGTCTTCCGGCAGGGTCTCCTTGACGATGGTTCGTTCCGGCATGAGGCCATTATAGGGGCCTTACCCGGCCTTGTCAACGCGGGCCCGGCGCGCTCATCCCATGCGGCGAATACAGGCGTTTAGGGCTGAGCCTCAGGCGTTTAGGGCCAAAGCTCAGGAATTCTGATGAAAACACCAGGCGTTTTGAAAAAAACCTGCGGGGTTTGGAGGTAAAACCTCAAACGTTTTTAGAAAAACCTGCGGGGTTTTGAGGTAAAACCTCAAACGTTTTTGGAAAAACCTGCGGGGTTTTGAGGTAAACCCTCAAACGTTTTTAGAAAAACCTGCGGGGTTTTTGGCTCACGCGCCCTGCGTCTCAGCGGCCCGGCATGAGGGAAACACCCCCTTGCGCTTTTTCTTCATTCAGGCTAGCATAGCAGCATGAGCGAAGTTCGTGCCGATGAGTTGGAAGACAACGATTTTGATACGATTTTATCACCGGATATTGAGTTTTCCGGGAGCCTCAAGTTTGCCAGGCCCTTTCTAAT
>JAITON010000223.1 GCA_031289935.1 Treponema sp. | reverse complement strand
AAAGTCCATGTTCGACTATTCGTGGATGAATGCAGTTTCCAAAGATGCTCCTGTCCTATTTGTCTCCGAAGGCGTCATGATGTATTTTGAAGAAAAAGAAATAAAAGCATTGTTTTGTGAGATAGCACAAAGGTTTGCCCATGCTGAAACCGTTTTTGACACGCTCAGCCGGTGGGCCGCCAAAAATCATAAAAGGCATCCCGATGTTAAAAAATACAATGCTCCGTTTAAATGGGGAATAGACAACGGTAACGAAATAGAAAACTGGTATAGGGGTATCCGAATAATCAAGGAACATTACTATATGGACTATCTTAAAAACCGTTGGCCGCTTATTTTTAAAATTGGAACAAAAATATATCCACCGTTTATGAGGGCGTTTAGAGTGTTGCATATCAGACTGCATTAGTATATAAAAAGAGAATTCCTTCGCAATTCCTTTATCGCGCAGCAAAAATGTCGTATACAACCAGAACGTTAGGCGGCATACCGCAAAATAAATTGACAAATTGAGAATAATGCTATAAAATATTCAAAGGGGTTATTATGAACACGATCGACGTTTTGGTAATTATTAGTCTGATACTGTTTTATGTACTATTTACTGGACGAACAATATTGTTATACAAAAGAGGCGTTAAAGTATGGGTTATAGGCACAAGCACAAAGAAATTGTTTGAAAAAGTATTGGAAAACATTTTATTTCCTGTATTAATAGTATGGAGCATCTTTCTGATTTTAACTGCCGTACATATAAAATTACCCAATAATATTTCAAATTATCTGTTTACTATTTCATGGATAAAATATATGGGAATACTATTTTGTTATATAGGAATTTTACTATTTTTGCTGGCATTAATTTCATTTGGGAAAGCATGGCGAATAGGGATTGACGAAAACAATTCAAATGAATTAATAACAACAGGAATATTCAAATATTCAAGGAACCCTATATTTTTATTTATGGATATATATTTTTGTGGAGTCATGTTAATATATCCAAATATAGTATTTATAGTAATAGCAATATGCACAATAATTGGAATACATTTTCAAATAATGCGAGAAGAAATATTTTTGTTACATAAATTCAGCAAAAGATATCGAGAATACAAGAAACAAACACGAAGATATTTATAATAATCAATAAAAACAGTGTAAGTGCAGCCGGTTGTGTGGGGCGCAGTCTGCCGCAGGCTTAGGTCTTTGCCCGGGGAATACACTGGGAGGGCGGCATCCCCATAATGGCCTTGAACTGCTTGTAGAAGTGGTAGATATCCCCGTAGCCGCAGGCCTCGGCGGCCTCGGCCACCCGGTACGCGCCGCTCTGGAGCAGATTCCCGGCATTGCGGATCCGGGTTTTCGCCAGGTATTGATGCACCGTAAGGCCGGTCTCCTGCTTGAAGAGGACGCCGAAATAGGCGGCGTTAAGACCTGCCAGGGCCGCCAGCTTCTTGACGGTCAAGGGCTTGGTGTAGTTCTGGGCAATGTAGCGGATACTCTGCTGAATCCGGATATCCCCCACGGTAGAATCATGATGATAGACCGTGAGTTCATAGAGCCGGTGCAGGACGAGGAGCTCCAGGGCCCCGCTCTTGATGGTATAGCCGGGCTGCTTTTCCAGCCAGGTGAAGATCAGCTCGTGGAAGAAGCGGATGATGTCGTCCCGTATACCGATAGTTTTTACCAAGGGGAAGGGCGGGACCACGACGCGGCCCGCGGTATCCTTCAGCTTAAAATTCACCGAAAAACAGTGCATTCGATGGTCCGGATAGGTAACGGCCTCCTTGCGCGTGCCCTCGGGCAGGCAGAGGATGGAGCCCGCCTGGAGCTCGTGCCGTATGCCGTTGATGGTATACCGGGCTTTTCCCCCGACAATGTAGGTAATATCGTAATCCGAAACCAAATGGGGTTTCAAACGCCAGTCAACGGGGCACTCCCGGTACACCAGGTACTGAATGTCGGGGATAAAAAGTCCTGCTTCTTCGGTCATAACCCGCTTCCTTAGCCAAGGCTTTGTCTTGGCAAATCTAGAATTTATACCTTATTTTCCATAGTTTATAGCTTCCCGCCCGGCAAATCAAGGGGTATTATTTTGGAACAGTTTAATTTATTTCATTTATGGAGGAAATAGTATGAGAAGAATGAACCGTTTTGTTTTGGCCGGGGTCTGCGTTGCGGTCTGCGCCGCGCTCTCCCTGGTTCTTATCCTGGGGGCCTGCTCGCCCAAGGAGACCGTTTCTGCCGGGGCCGGGGCGCCGGTAAAAATTACCGTGGAGGTCTTTGACCGGGGTACCGACGGCGGCAAGACCGACCCCGTCAACAATGCCTGGACCGACTGGATCAAGGCCAAGGTACTGGCGGACGAGAACATCGAGGTAACTTTTGTGCCCGTGAGCCGCTGGACCGAGACGGAGGCCATCACCACCCTGATGGCGTCGGGCGTTGCACCGGATCTCTGTTATACCTATAGTATGGACAATGTCCGGAGCTGGGGTATACAGGGCGGCGTCTACGATTTGACGCCCTATGTGGACACGATCCTGGGGGATGTGAAGACCCTGATGGGCGACGACCCCCAGATCCCCGGCCAGAACCTGATCTGGCACAGCAAGGATGTGGACACCGGTACTCTTTACGGGATCAGCAACAAGTACATCTACACCGCATCAATCAATACCTTTATTCGTCAGGACTGGCTGGACAAGCTGGGCCTCCCCCTGCCCAAGACCACGGAGGAATTCTTTAATACCCTGGTGGCTTTTAAGAATAACGCCGCCACGCTGGGGGTGAGCCAGGTGATTCCCTTTATCATGGGCAGGGATATCCGCTGGCAGGCTTACAATGTCCTGATGTCCTTTATGGATCCCAGTGTAACCAGCCAGGACCGCTTCATCAACACGGTGATTGAACGCTTCCACATGGTTCCCGGCGTCAAAGAGGGTCTGCGCTTCCTGAACAGGATGTACAACGCCGGGCTCATTGACCAGGACTTCCCCCTTTATAATGATGATACCGAACCCAGCAACCGGATGAAGAGCGGCGTCGTGGGGGCCTTCCAGCATAACTGGGACCAGCCCTACCGCCAAAACCTCCAGATCCAGACGGAACTGGAGAAAAACGTTCCCGGCGCCAAATTTGTGCCGGTGGACTGCTTCACCGATGCCGCAGGGGTTACCATTAAGCGCGGGGCTTCGGCGGCCGGCGGCCTTATCGCCTTTGTGCCCACCACCTCCAAGAACCCCGAGGCGGCCCTGCGGTACTACAACTGGATTAGCCGCTACGATAACTACCACTTCCTCCAGTTTGGGAACGAAGGGGTCAATTATGAACTGGTCAACGGTATGGCCCAGCCTATATCGGCCACCGGCGCCTGGATTCAGAATTCCGGCGTCAATGTGGACTATACCATGAGCGTCAACGGCTATGCCATGAAGTCCACGGCGGAGCTGGGCTCGGTACTGGCGGCCAGCTATCCCGGTATTCCCCCGGCGGAGGTTACCGCAGCCTACGAGATATCTTCGCTCAACGCAAAGGCTGAGCCCTATGTACCGGCGACGATCCTCTCCGCAGCGGAAGTACGGAACGTGCTGACCGAAAAGAGCGACACCCTCTACGTCAACCTGGTCCGGGCCCAACCGGCGAACTTTGACAAGGTTTGGGATGACGGCATCAAGGACTGGCTCAACGCCGGCGCCCAGACGGTTATCGACGAGCAGCGGCAGAAGTACCGGAGCTTCTAAACAGAATTACGAGACCATACATTCCTTAGAATCCATGCGGCGCCTGTCAGGGGGTGTTGCATGGGTTCTTTTTTAAGAAGGGTGATCATGAAAGACGGCCATGCGGTACTGTTTAACCACAACTGGAAATTTTTGCTGGATTGTACTCCAGGCGGAACCCCGGTAGACGCCAGCCGGGCAGATTACCCCGACCGGACCTGGAAGCGCCTGGACCTGCCCCACGACTGGGTTATCAGCCGGCCCTTTGAGCAGGGGGCGGAGACGAATTGGCCAAGCATGCAGGGGTTTTTCGCCTGGGAAGGGGTATGCTGGTATCGCAAGACCTTTAGCCTGCCGGATATGGCCGGGAAGGAAGCCTGGCTCTACTTCGGCGGGGCCTACCGGGACAGTAAGATCTTTATCAATGGGCGGGAAGCCGGGGGCCGGGTCTACGGCTATTCCTCCTTCGAGATCGATATTACCCCTTACGTAATAGAAGGAAACAACTGCGTGGCCGTCCGCCTGGACAACCGTTGTAAGCCCCCGGACCGCTGGTACGCAGGTTCCGGCCTATACCGGAATGTCTACCTGCGGATCGTCCCCCTGGTCCATATCAAGACCTGGGGGGTCCGGGTTAGGACCAGGATTGAGGGTTTGGACCGGCCCGGTGGACCGGACCGGGCGGAACTGACCATTGAAACCACGGTGGTAAACTCCGGCATTACCGCCGGCGGTACGGCCGCTGGCGGCATGACTGCCGGCGGCACGGTCCGTATAAGGGTCCTCGGCCCGGACGGCGCTATCGCCGCAGAAGCCGCCGCAGCCTTTCAGGCGGCGGGGGCGGAAATCACCCTGGAACAGCGTTTGATCCTGGACAAGCCCCGGCTCTGGTCCGCCGAAAGCCCCCAGCTCTACCGCGCCCTGGTATGTCTTGATATACCCGGAACGGAGGCCGGTACGAACCGGGCCATGGAAGTTCCCTTCGGCATACGCCATATTGAAATCGGCTACAAGACAGGCATGCAGGTGAACGGCAATCCGGTCAAGCTTAAGGGCGTGAATTTGCACCAGGAATGCGGTATCCTGGGAACGGCCTGGTACGAAGCGGCCTGGCGGCGGCGGCTCCTGAGCCTAAAAAGTATCGGCTGTAACGCCATTCGTACCAGCCACAACCCGCCGGCCGAGGAATTCCTGGACCTCTGTGATGAGCTGGGCTTTTACGTCCTGGACGAGTGTTTTGATAAGTGGAAAAGCGGCTGCTATGGCGCCTGTTTTGATGCCCAATGGCAGCGGGATCTGGGGGATTTCATCCTCCGGGACCGGAACCACCCCTCGGTCTTCCTCTGGAGCATCGGCAACGAGGTCGAGGACCAGGGTAGCGATGCCATGCGGGAAATCCAGCGAAGGCTCGCCGCCTTTATCCGCAGCCTGGACGACCGGCCCATCACCTGCGCCCTGGAACCCCATGTTCACCCCAGGAGTCTTATCGGCGCACCGGTGGCGGAACTGGTGGAGCATACCCGGAAACTGGCTGAGGACGTGGACGTGCTGGGCCTTAACTACCACGAGGCCCTCTATGCGGCCTACACCGCAGGTATCGAGCGGCCCATCCTGGGCGCCGAATGTTACGAATATTATAGCAGCACCGCTTCCAATTATGAGGATATCGTCACGAAAAACCCCTGGCGCTTTGTCCTGGAAAACGATAATGTCATCGGCCAGTTTATCTGGGCCGGCGTCGACTATCTGGGCGAAAGTTCCTGGCCAGCCAAGGCTTGGACCGGGGCCATGCTGGACATCTGCGGCTTCATGAAGCCCAGCGCCTATTTCCGCAAGAGCCTCTGGTCCTCTGAGCCCATGGTATATATCAGCTTGTATGATACGGGGCTCAAAAACAACTATACCCGGGGTCGCTGGTCCTTCCCCCCAACGGCCTCCCAACTCAACCTGGACCATTTCCGGCATTCTGCGGTAAAGGCCGCCGTGTACAGCAACTGCGAGGAAGTGGAACTGCGGATTAACGGCAAGCCGATGGGCCGCCGCCGGCCCGGAGACTTTGAAAACGGCCTTATCGAGTGGACTTTTGAGTATGCCGAGGGTGAAATCACCGTGAGCGGTTACCGGAAGGGCCGGGAAGTCTGCTCCCATAGCCTCAAAACCGCCGGGGAGGCCCGGCTGATACGGCTGGAGGCGGACCGGAGGGCTCTCAGGGCCTCTGGCCCCCTGGGCGGCCCTGACCTGGCCCATGTAACCGTCACCATCACCGACGAAGGGGGCGTCCTCTGCCCCAATGCGGAGCTCCTGGTCGAGTTCGGCCTGAGAGGCGACGGGGAAATCCTGGGGGCCTGTTCCCCGGACATTACCGGGAACCTGGGCTACCAGCTCCCCAAGACCTATACCTCGGG
>JAITON010000173.1 GCA_031289935.1 Treponema sp. | reverse complement strand
ACGGAGTAACTTGTGATACAACCCCTCTGCCGCTTTCAGCGGCGGCGGGGTTGTGGACCGGGGGCGGGTCTCTGCGCCTCCGCGTGGGCTCTTGGGTGAGGGGCCTCACACGGGGACACGGAGTTGCAGGGCGCATCCATTCCGTCTACAGGGCAAATTTGTTTCACGTGAAACATGTTCCCCTTGCCGGGAACCTCCCTCTCTTGGTATCTTTACTATAGAGGTAACAACGATGAATGTTGAAAAAATGACGATTAAGGCCCAGGATATTTTGAATGAAGCCACCGCCACGGCCCAACGGAAGGATCAGGCCCAGGTTGAGGTAGAGCATATACTCAAGGCCCTGCTGGAACAGGAGGACGGTATCACCGCGCCCCTGGTGGAGCGGATTGGCGGGAACCTCCAGGCCCTGCTAAACGAGACCGGCCGGCTGGTCGACGGCGCACCGAAAATCTACGGAGAGGCGGCCCAGCTCTATTTTTCCCCGGCGGCCTCCAAGGTCATTGCCAAGGCCGAGGCCGAAGCGGCGGCGCTCAAGGACGAGTTTGTCTCCACCGAGCATCTGCTCCTGGCCATTGCGGGCTCCGGCGCCCGGGCGGGGGAGCTTTTAACCAGGGCCGGAATCACCAGGGACGCGATCCTGGGGGCCTTGAAACAGATCCGGGGCAGCGCCCGGGTCACGGACCAGAACCCCGAGGAAAAGTACCAGGCCCTGGACAAGTATTGCCGGGACCTTACGGCCCTGGCCCGGCAGGAGAAGCTCGACCCGGTGATCGGCCGGGATGAGGAAATCCGCCGCTGTATGCAGGTCCTTTCCCGGCGCACCAAGAACAACCCGGTGCTTATCGGCGAACCCGGCGTGGGGAAGACCGCTATCGTGGAAGGTCTGGCCCGGCGTATCGTGGCCGGGGACGTTCCCGAGGGCCTCAAGGGCAAAAAGCTCCTGGCCCTGGACCTGGGGGCCCTGGTTGCGGGGGCCAAGTTCCGGGGCGAGTTTGAGGAGCGCCTCAAGGCGGTGATTCACGAGGTCCAGGCCGCCGAGGGTAAGATCATCCTTTTTATTGATGAGCTCCACACCCTGGTTGGGGCCGGGGCCGCCGAGGGGGCCACCGACGCATCGAATCTCCTCAAACCGGCCCTGGCCCGGGGGGAACTCCGCTGTATCGGGGCTACCACCTCGGACGAGTACCGTAAGTACATCGAGAAGGATGCCGCCCTGGAACGGCGCTTCCAGCAGATCTATACCCCGGAGCCTAGCGTGGAGGACACTATCGCCATACTGCGGGGCCTCCAGGAACGCTACGAGGTACACCACGGGGTGCGGATCAAGGACGAGGCCCTGGTGGCTGCCGCCAGTCTCTCGTCCCGGTATATCACCAGCCGCTTCCTGCCCGACAAAGCCATCGACCTGATGGACGAGGCCGCGAGCCGCCTTAAAATGGAACTGGACAGCCGGCCCACGGAACTGGACAAACTCGAGAGGAAACTCCTCCAGCTTTCCATCGAGAGGCAGGCCCTGGCCCGTGAAGAGGACCCCTCTTCCAGGGACCGGCTTACCAAGCTGGAAAAGGAAATCGCCAACCTGACCGCCGAACGGGACGCCATGAAGGCCCGCTGGGAAAGCGAAAAGGGAGACATCGAAAAGATCCGGGCTATTAAGCAGCGGATCGAGGAGCTTAAAAAAGAGGAGACCCGCTGGGAGCGGGAGGGTAACCTCTCCAAGGCTGCGGAGGTCAAGCACGGCCGGATCCCCGAGGCCCAGAAGGAGCTGACGCGGCTCACGGACCAGATGGAGGCCAAGCGGCAGGGTGAAGAGCAGGCCGCCCTCCTGCGCGAGGAAGTGAGCGAGGAGGATATCGCCCAGGTGGTGTCGGTCTGGACGGGGATTCCTGTGTCCAAGATGCTCTCCGGGGAGCTCCAGAAGTACCTGGACCTGGAAAAAGTGCTGGAACAGCGGGTGGTGGGCCAGGAGGAGGCCGTGGAAGCGGTGTCGGATGCCATCCGCCGTAACAAGGCGGGGCTCTCCGATGCGGCTCGTCCCCTGGGGAGCTTCCTCTTCCTGGGCCCCACGGGCGTGGGCAAAACCGAACTGGCAAAAACCCTGGCGGACTTCCTCTTTAACGATGAGAAGGCCCTAACCCGGATCGACATGAGCGAGTACGGCGAGAAGCACTCGGTGAGCCGCCTCATCGGCGCGCCTCCGGGCTATGTGGGCTACGAGCAGGGCGGCCAGCTTACCGAGGCGGTCCGGCGGCGGCCCTACAGCGTGATTCTCTTTGACGAGATCGAAAAGGCCCACGCGGAGGTCTTCAATGTGTTCCTGCAAATTCTGGACGATGGCCGCCTCACCGACGGCCAGGGCCGGGTGGTGGACTTTAAGAACGTGATCATCATCATGACCAGCAACCTGGGCTCGGATCTGATCCTTGAGACCGCCGGAGAGCTGGGCGGCCTCAAGACGGCCCTCATGGAGCTCCTTAAACAGAGCTTTAGACCGGAGTTCCTCAACCGGATTGATGAAACGGTGATCTTTAACCGCCTGGGCAGGGCCGAGATCGGCAAAATCGTAGAGATTCAGCTCAAACGGCTGGAAGCCCGGCTGACGGAGCGGAAAGTTACCCTGCGACTGACCGATGCGGCCAAGGCCCTCCTCGCGGACCGGGGTTTTGACCCCCAATTCGGCGCCCGGCCCCTCAAACGGACCATTCAGGCGGAACTGGAGAACCCCCTGGCCAAGGCTATCATTTCCGGGAAAGTCCGGGAAGGCGCCGTAGTGACCGTTGACAAGGACCCGTCCGGGGAACTGGCCTTCGGCTGAGGTCAAAGCAGGCGTTGCTTTTTTCGGCTACAACGGCGGACTGGATACGGCCCTGCACCGCCCCGCCCGTAAAGAATAGATAGCTTATTGCCCCGGCCTGTTGCGCCGATAATAAGATATGGTTTCCCGTATTTTTCGCGCCTCTTTGATCCTGGCGCTGGGCCTTATCCTCCTCCTCCTCCTGTCTTCCCAGGCGCCGAATACCCAGGACCTGAGTATCGGCGCGGGGGATCTGCTCATCGAACCGGGGGAAGACGGGGGCTATCATCTTTATATTCGCAAAAAGCCGGGCATCAACTCAGTGCTGCTGACCGAATCGACCAAGGACCCCCAGGGCAAGCTGGATAACTACGCCTACCGGGCCCCGGAATGGAACAGCATTAACGGCGACGAGCTCCGGGTCCTGAACGGGGCGCCCATACCCGGGGAGGACCGCATCTACTCTTTGATTGATTCCACGCCGGAAACGCACCCGGCGCTGGGAGCGGCCTTTCATATTTTCCTTCCCTATATTCTGAGCTACGGTTCCGCCGATACCCGGCACGGGGAAGTCTATGTGGCCGAGGGGACCTGGATCAATATCCGGGCCTTTTCTATGCCCTACGCGGACTACCGGGGCAGGTTTCAGGAAAACCCCTTTGTTTTCACGATGGTTCAGCGCACACCGGAGGAAATTCCTCCGGTAGAATTTCCTCCCCTGGAGGACCCGCCTGAAACACCCGCAGGGAACTATCTGAGCGATGCCGTGAGCGCTTTCCGGGACATTGCCGGCCGGGATTTTGTGCAAGCCACCGGTCCCGAGGATATGGTCGAAAAAATCGGGGACCTGCTGCGGCGTGGGCAGGGTCAACGAGTGGACCTGGTACTCTGCCTGGATACCACGTCCAGTATGAAAAACAGCATCAATGTGATAAAACGGCAGCTTATGCCTATGCTGAAGGAGATGTCCGCCCAATTTACGGACCTCCGGCTGGGCCTGGTCCTCTACAAGGATTATTATGACGATTACCTGAACCGGGTTATCCCTTTTACCCGGGACCTTGATGTTTTCCAGGCCTCCCTGAACCGGGCTTCCGCTTCGGGCGGCCGGGATGTCCCCGAGGCGGTCTACGAGGCCCTCTACGAAGGAGCGGTCCGTTTCCCCTGGGAGGCCGAGGTCCGGCTTATGATCCTTATCGGCGATGCACCGCCCCATTTGAGGCCCCAGGGGAATATCACCAAAGAGATGCTGGACCTGGAGACGGGGCTGCGGAACATCAGGGTGGGCGCGATACTGCTGCCAAGGTCCTGAAACGTTCGATGGCGTTTTCCCGTGTTTCCCTAGACAAATCTGTCGCGATTGGGTATCATCGAGCCATGGAACAGTACCTGATCGAGGGGGGGTACCCGATTTCCGGCACGATCCGGGCCAGCGGCAACAAGAACGCCGCGCTTACTTGCATCGCCGCCGCGCTTTTAACCGATGAACCGGTCATTCTGCGAAACATTCCCGATATCGAAGACGTCCAGGTGATGCTGGATGTCTACCGGGCCTTTGGCGGTGAGGTGGAGCGGCTGGGGCCTAATGCCTACCATATGATCCTGAGGGATATCAAGAGCTCCGAAGTACCCCTTGAATACGCCAAAAAGATACGGGCCTCTATTCTCTTTGCCGGGCCCCTGCTGGCCCGGACGGGACTGGCGGTGTTGCCACCCCCCGGCGGGGATGTTATTGGCCGGCGGCGGCTGGACACCCACTTTTTGGCCCTCACCGAGCTGGGCGCCCAGGTGGAGATCCACGGCGCCTACCGCTTCACTACCGGCCACCCCCTTTCAGCCCGAGGGCGGCTTTCGGGGGCGGATATCTTCCTGGACGAGGCCTCGGTAACCGCTACGGAGAACGCGCTCATGGCCGCTTCCCTGGCTAAGGGCACGACGATCCTGACCAATGCCGCCGGGGAGCCCCATGTCCAGGATCTCTGCCGGATGCTTATCATGATGGGCGTTATGATTGAAGGTATTGGCTCCAACGTGCTGACTATCCGGGGGGCGGATAGGCTCGGCGGCTGCGACTTCACCATTGGGGCGGACTTTATGGAGGTGGGCTCCTTTATCGGGTTGGCCGCCGCCACCAGGGGGGAGCTTTTCATCGAAGGCCCGGAGATTCGGGACCTGCGGCCCTGCAAGATCGCCTTTGGGAAGCTGGGCATCATCTGGGAGCACGAGGGGACCAGCCTCCACGTGCCAAAAGATCAGGCCCTGCGGGTCAACTGCGACCTGGGAGGCATGATCCCCAAGATTGACGACGCGCCCTGGCCGGGCTTCCCCCCGGACCTGACCAGCATCATCACCGTGGTAGCCACCCAGGTAGAGGGTACGGTACTGGTCCACGAAAAGATGTTCGAGTCCCGTATGTTCTTTGTGGATAAGCTCATCGCCATGGGGGCACGGATCGTGCTCTGCGATCCCCACCGGGCCGTGATCTCCGGGCCTTCGAAGCTGACGGGCTCGAAGCTCCAGAGCCCCGATGTGCGGGCCGGTATGGCCATGGTTATCGCCGCCATGTGCGCCCAAGGGAAGAGCGTAATCCGCAATGTCTACCAGATTGAACGGGGCTATGAAAACCTGGTGGCCCGGCTGTCATCCCTGGGGGCACGAATCAGCGGTAAATAGCTAAGAAAGCTGTAGTTCCGCCCGGAAGACCGCCATGCCATCTCCCCGGCGGCCCTCGTAGGCGAAGGTCCCGGCCTCCCCGGCGATAGGCCCGGAGAAGAGGGTGATGGTCTCGCCGGGGCGGACTTCGGCGATATAGTTGATGTCGAAATCCATGCTATCGGCTCTTTCCAGGATTTCCGGCTCGGTAACGTCCTGTACCCACTGAATGTAGCGGGCGTTGTTCACGTGGCCGTTAGAGTCCAGGTCCGAGTAGGCCGCCCGGCGCTCTCCAGCAGGAATGAGCCCCTCCCGGGTGTCCAGGGCCCTGAAGGCCGGCAAGGCGTCCAGGCCCTCGTTCAGGGGGAGCTTCTCCACCAGGCTCTGGAGCCTGAGGGGCCGCCGCTTATCGATGTCCCAGATCAGCCAGCCGCTCCGGGCCCGGACCAGGGGCCTGTCTGCATCGTCCCGGATATCGTAGTCCCGAACCGCGAAGAGCCGCTCCGAGCCCCGGGGCCAGGACCGCACGGTAATCAAGTCTTTATACCGGGGCCGCTTTTCCACCACCACCGACATGCGGGAGAGGATCCAGCCCTGCCGGGCCGCTTCCAGAGCCTCCTTGCCCATCCCCAGAGTCTCGGCGTGAAAGGTGGCCGCCTCCTGGAAAAAGTCGAAAACCGACGATAGGGTCAACCGGGCCGAACGGTCCGTATCCCCGAAACCGAGCTGTAACTTTGTCTGCCAAATATTCATGGGGTATACTATAGCGAAAAATACCGGGGCGGCAAAGTGCTCTGTTGTTGGATGGGTTTCATTATAAATTCCCGTTGAAACGGTTGATTTCGGCGATCACCCGGTCGTTGAAGCCACCCCGCATAGAATCGGCGTAATCGACCATGAAGATGGGCATCGTCGTAAGCCATACGGAAAAATCATCGTGGTTTACCAGTACCCGGTTAAACCGGGCAGCCATGTCCAGGAGACTCCACGAGAACAGGGAACCCAGCATGTTCCCGGTGATGCCGGTCTTCTGAGCTTGATTCACCCGGAATTTGTCCCGGTCCAGGGAGGGGCTGGCCAGCAGGGTACGGTACTCTTCCTCAATGCCCGCCAGCATGGCTTTATCGGTATTCTGGTTGTGCCAAACTGAGCGGATGGCCCCCTCATACTGATAGTGCAGGGAGCCGGGATAGAACGGCGCCTTGGCCAGTACAACGATTTGCGAGCCAGAAGCAGTCATGTCCCGGTAACGGAGCTCCCCCAGGGGCCGCCGGGTATCATAGCCCGCATAGTCCGCCAGGGTCCTGCCTCCGTAAGAAACTCCCGTAAACAAAAAGCTCAGAAGTTCCTCCATGGTCTTTTCCCCGGTATAGGCATGCTGGACATCCAGCACCAGAACCTCCCGTCCGGCCTCGGCCAGGAAGCGGAGCAGCCCCAGGATAGATTCCTCCAGAGGCGCCGAAAGGTACCCGTGCTTAGTATACCAGACGCCGCCGATACTATCGTCTCCTACCCAGGAAACGCGGATATCGAAGTAACGCACCCCGTGGACCGCCAGTTCGTAGGCCCCGGACTTCTGGGCCCGCACGAGCCGTGTAATCAAACCGCCCCCCAGGGCCCGCACCAGGGGATTGTTGGTTACCGCCCCATCCGCCGGGTCCGTATCGCCGGGATTATTCCGGCGGATATTGCCGCTCAGAGCATCGTGGGCCCCCAGCATGGCAACGTCCACCAGGGCAGGATTGCCCAGGATACTTTCGGCCATAATGTTCCGGTAGTCCCCGGCGCTAAAGCGGTTCGCCGTAAAGCTAAAAGTGGATTGGCTCAAGAGAACCAGGAAGAGGACCAGCAGGACGGCTATCCCCAGGAGGATCTTTTTAATCGATTTTTTCTGTTTCATGGTAATGGTACTCTATCATATAAAAGGAATCCCTGCCAGGAAGCTCTCGTCGATCTCACGGTTCCCGGCGGTGTAGCCAAGCTTGCGGTCCGGGCGGCCCGCGCCGTGGAAGTCGCTGCCAGCGGTGATGACCAGGCCCAGGCGGCGGCCCAGGTCTTCCAGGCGGCGGCAGGCCCGGAGTTTGGCAGTGGGATGCCAGGCCTCGATACCATCCAGACCCCGCCCCTGGAGTGCGGCAATAAAGGCCGGAAGCCGGCCCCAGGAAAGATACAGGGACATAGGGTGGGCAAGCACGGCGAGGCCCCCGGCCCCATGGATATACTCGGCCGCCTCGGTAAAGGCGAGGCCCTTTTTGGGGACATAGAGGGGCTTTCCCCGGCCCAGGTAGCGATCAAAGGCCTGTTGGGTGTTCCGCGCGATCTTCCGCCGGACCAGGAGAGCCGCGAAATGAGGCCGTCCCACGATCTTTCCCCCCGCAAAGGCCTGAACCTCAGCATAGTCAGCCTCAATGCCCAGGGCCGGGAACCGGGCAAGGATCTCCGCGTTACGGGCCTCCCGCTGTTCGGCCTGGCCGGCGATAGCGCCAAGGAAGGCCGGTCCGGGCTTTTCGATGCCCAGACCAAGAAGGTGGAATTCCCCCGGCGGCCAGAACGAGGCGGCTTCCCTGTCCGGAACTGCGTCCATGCTCGTGATCTCGAGCTCAATCCCGGAGATAAAGCGGATACCCAGAGCCGCCGCAGTGGAAGCAGCCTCCGGGAGGCCGGCCAGAGTATCGTGGTCGGTAAGGGCCAAAGCGGATATACCACACGCGGAGGCAGCCCGGAGCAGATCGCCGGGGCTGAGGGAACCATCGGAGGCGGTGGAATGGCTGTGCAAGTCAATCACGGACTGGCCCCGGCCCAAGAGCCTCTTCCCGAAGACCGAAACCCTCGTCTTCTTCACTGCCGCCTGAGGGTTCCACATGGACCATGATATCATAGACCCTTTCGATGCGGTCTTTGATGGCCCGTTCCACCTGGGCGGCGATCCAGTGAGCCTTTCGCACGGTCAGAGCCGGGTCAACCTCGATATCCAGGTCCACATCCCAGAGCCCGGCGATGCGGCGCATCCTGACCCGGTGGGGGTTTCCCGCGCCCTCTATCGAACGGACCGCATCGAACACCGCCTGATAGGAGGCCGCGCTGGCGCCGGAATCCATAAGCTCCGCATTGACCTCTATAAAGATACCCACTGCCGATTTAATAACCCAGATACCCACGATGATGGCCGCCACATGATCGATGAGCCCGATACCCAGGCTGATGGACAGAATCAGCCCGGCCAGCACCGCCAGGGAAATAATTACATCGCTGGCCATGTTCTTCGCATTCGCCAAAAGCATAGCGGAATTCGCCTTTTTCCCGATATAGGACTGACTCCAGGCTAAAATCAACTTGCCCAGAATGGAAACAACCGTTACCACGAGGGCCGCGCCGGAAGGAATCTCGTTCCCGGCCCCGAGGATCAAGTTTTCCGCAGAATTCAGGATGAGCTGGGCCCCGGCCAGGAAAAGGGTCAGGGCGAGGAGGACCGTAGCCACCGTTTCCGCGCGACCGTGCCCCCAGGGATGGCCTGAATCGGCGGGCCGGGCGATGATCCGGGCCACCACCAGGGACATGAGGGCCAGGAGCACGTCCACGGAGGAATCGATCCCATCGCCCACCACGGCCAGGCTATTGGCCGAGATGCCCACACCAATCTTGAGAGCCGCCAGCACGAAGTTCCCCCCCAGGGCAATCACCGAGGCGGTTTTAATGAGCTGTACCTTACGGGAGAGCCCCGGATCCTCTGCCATGCCTAGAGCTGCTCCAGAACATTCCGGTAGAAGCCGGCCGCCCCATAAAGGTTTTCCAGAGAAATCCGCTCATCGTGGCCGTGGATCAGAGAGAGCTCCCTGGAATTGAGCTTAAAGGGGTTAAAACGGAAGATGCCGCCGGCCAGGCGCTTGTAGTGCCGGGAATCGGTGGTAGCCACCATGAGGAAGGGCAGCGCGGGAATTCCCGGGAAGACCTTTTGCAGGGCGTTTTCCATGATCTGCCAACCAGGGCCGCGGCGCAAGGCGTGTTCCGGGTTGGCCGGAACCGGATCAAAGCCCTCAAGGTGAACGCCGGCCTCCACCCGGTCGTCGGCCACGGCCCGGCGCACGAAATCCAGGGCCGTTTCCACGGTCCAGGGCGACAGGAGCCGCAGGTTGATCACCGCCCGGGCCTCCGAGGGCATAACGTTATCGGCGGCGCTCCCGAAGAGCTGGGTCATAGCCACCGTGGTATGGAGCATAGCCGCAATGGAGGGAGTCCCGGCAACGGCTTTGAAGAAAATATTGCCCAGGAACCGGGCGTGGGCCATGACCCAGCCCATACCCTTTGAGGCCGCATGAGGGGCCAGGGAGGCGAAAAATTCCTCCATCGTAGCGCTCAGGGTAAAAGGGAAAGGCTTTTTGACCAGCCGGGCCAGGGCGGCCCCCAGAACCGCGACAGCCTGGACCGCCGGCGGCTGGGAAGCGTGGCCGGGTTTCTGCCGGACCACCAGGTCCATGCTCAAATAACCCTTTTCCTCGATACCGAAGAGGGCCAGAGGCTCCCGTATCCCCTTGATCATATCCACCGCGATGGGAGTACCTTCATCAAGGATCCAGGAAAAATGAATTTTCTGACCGGTAAACCATTGGACCGCCCTATAAGCCCCCAGAAGGCCGGAGCGTTCTTCATCACCCCCAAAGGCGAACCAGACATCCTCCCTGGGCCTAAAACCCTGGACGCAGAGGGCCTCGGCCCCTTCCATAACCCCCACGAGGATACTCTTCATGTCCAGGCTGCCCCGGCCGTAGATATAACCGTCCTTAATTTCCGCGCCAAAGGGGTCTACCGTCCACTTTTCCTGCTCCACGGGGACCACATCATAATGGGCCAGAATCAGGATAGGGTTACCGGAAGGCGCGCTCCCGGACCAGCGGTAGACCACCGAGTAGGGGCTCAAGACCGTCCGTTCCGCATCCTTGTTGAAATGGGGATAGGCCGCCGCCAGAAAGTCCTGAAACCTGAGCAGAGGCGCTTCCGCAACGGCGTCTCCCGCCCGGGCGCCCTTGGGCCAATCGGTTTTTATCCTGATAGCCTCCTGAAAATGCTCCACCATAGCCTTGTTCGTATCCATAAAAAGCTCCTTGGTCTTAATTCTAACACAAAAGACAGACTGCTCCTAGGCTAAACCCGGAGGCGCTTTCCAGCCCTTGTGCGTGAGGCCGTACCCACCAGGGCCAAAATCC
>JAITON010000120.1 GCA_031289935.1 Treponema sp. | reverse complement strand
CTCCACCACATGGCCTCAGTACACTACCAATTGGGCTAAATATACGACAAAGTGGGCTAAAATATACGACCAAGTGGGCTAAAATATACGACCAAGTGGCCTAAAATATACGACCAAGTGGGCTAAAATATACGACCAAGTGGCCTAAATACACGACCACATGGCCTCAGGACACGACCACATGGCCTAAATACACGACCAAGTGGCCTCAGGACACGACCACATGGCCTCAGGACATGACCATGTGGCCTGCAATCCCCTAGACCTTTTGCGCACAACGGCCCCGGCAATCCCGCAAGCAATCCCGCCGTAGGCGGGTTGCAGGGCTTTACACGGGGGGCTTCTGGCCGTATACTAGCTTATGGACCATGGAGAAGGGACGGTAAAGACGATATTGGTGGTGGACGACTCGCGGATCATGCGGAATATCATCAAAAATACCTTTATCCAGCTTAAGGTGGCCTGCGAATTCCTGGAGGCATCCAACGGCAAGGAAGCCCTCAAGCGGCTCAAGGCCGGGCCCGTGGACCTGATTCTCCTGGACTGGAACATGCCGGAACTTTCGGGGCTTGAGTTCCTGCGGAAGGTTCGGGCCCAGGAGGAATACCGGAAAACGCCCATTATTATGGTTACCAGCGAATCGGCCCGCTATAATGTAATCGAGGCCCTCAAAAACGGGGCCACGGATTATATCGTTAAACCGGTTAATGAGCGGATTTTCCTGGCAAAGATGTGGAAATTGGCCTTTTAGGCCGGGAGTAAGAGAATGGAGCAGTACATTCAGCCCTTTATCAAGGTGTGCAGGAACGTGTTTAAGGAGCTGGTGGAGGTTAATTTAACGGTAGACCGGCCTTATTTCTCGGATCAGAAGGCGGTGCACCAGTGGGATATTTCCGCCATCATCGGTCTTTCGGGGGACGCCCGGGGGGCGGTGGTTATTTCCATGCGCAAGGGGCTTTCCCTGCGGATTACGGACCTGCTCACCGGGTCGAGCCACGGGGATATTGATGATGACGTGGTGGATGCCGTGGGAGAAATCGTCAATATCATTGCCGGGAACGTCAAAAAGGAGCTGGAAGAGGAGTTCCGGCTGATTATCAGCCTGCCGACCATTGTCCAGGGGGAATGGCACCATGTTAAATGGCCCAGCTCCCAGGCCCGGATTATATGCATCCCCTTTAATATGGGCCGGGATATGTTCAATCTTTCGGTGGCCATTGAGGCCTTCAAGGGAAAGGGGGATTAGCCGGTGCCGGATAGCTCCTCCCCCAAGGTTTTTCGGATTATCGGGGCCGCCGCCCTCTGCGCCCTGGCGCTGGCCTCTGCCGCCCTGATGTTCTTCGCGCCGGAGGGGAACTTCGCAGGGCTCTGGGTATTGGCCTTCCCCGTTCTGGCGGTCTGCGTCCTGGGGCTTCCCTGGGGGCTCCTTCTGGCGGTCCTGGTCCTGGGCTTTATGCTGGCTCTGTGCCTGGTTCCGGATCTGGCGCCCGCCGGGGCCTTCTACGGCTATGATCCCTTCCGGGCCCTCCGCTTTGGGGGCGCCTATCTTTTGATCAGCCTCATCGCGGCAGTCTCGGAGCGGCTCAGAATCATCCACGAGAGGCGGGCGGAGCAGCTTGCCCTGGAACTCCAGGTGGAGCGGGACGAGATTGCGGCCATGAAAGATAATCTTAAGGCAGGGCTCTTCCTGCTGAATAGGGATTTTGAGATCGAGCCCGCCTATTCCCGGGTACTGGAGACGATTCTGGGGGAGGGGGGCCTGGAGGGGAAGCGTTTCCCGGACCTGTTTACCGTTTCCCTCAGCAGCCGGGAGAAGCAGGCCCTGGTGGATTACCTGGAGATGGCGATCAACCGCTCCTTTGACAACAAGATGCTGGAGGAAATCAACCCCATCAATGAATTTACCTATGTAAACGCCACCGGGGAGATTGAGAAGATCCTCCGCTCCTCCTTTACGCCGGTGGACCGCGGCGGGGGGGAGTTTTTTATTCTGGGCGCCCTGGAGGATATCACTGCCGAAAAGGAACTGGAAAGGCAGCTTGCCCAGGAAGAGGACCAGAAGGAAGCGGAGATGCGGGCCTTCTTCCAGGTGATCAAGGTGGACCCCCGGGTCTTCGGGGATTTCCTGGAGGACACGGAGTACGAGTTTAACCGGATTAACGAGATTCTCAAGAACAAGAAGCTAACGTCCAAGGAGGCCGTGCTCAGGATCTACCAGTGCGTCCACGCCATCAAGTCCAACGCCCTGATCCTGGGGCTGGAGCATTTTGGCGGCCAGCTCCACGGGCTGGAGGGGGAAATCAAGAAGCTGGAGGAACACGCGGAGCTGAGTTTTACCGAGGTGCTCCATATTACGGTGGAACTCGAAAAGGTGATGCGGGAAAACGACAAGCTCCGGGATACCATTGTCAATATCCAGACCTTTATGGGCGGGGATATCAAGCGGCAGGACCGCTACGTGCTGGTGGAGACCCTCTCCCGGGCCGTGGAACGGGCGGCCGGCCCTCAGGCCAAGAAGGCGGCCTTTGATTCAGCCGGGGTAGACGGCGCGGCCCTGGAGAAGGCCCCCCGGCGGATCATCAAGGAGATTCTGACCCAGCTCGTGCGCAATGCGGTCTTCCACGGTATCGAGACCCCGGAAGAGCGGCGCCGGGCCGGCAAGGATGCCGAGGGGCATATCCGCCTGGCTCTGAGGCAGGAAGGAGAGAAGCTCCATATCAGGCTGAGCGACGACGGGCGGGGGCTGGACTTTGAGAAGATCCGCCAGCGGGCGGAGGCCCTGCACATGCTCCCTGTGCCGGAAGCGGGGACCGATCGTAATAGGCTGCTCCAGGTGATTTTTGCGCCGGGCTTTAGCACCAGTACCGGCGCGGGGCTCCACGCGGGCCGGGGCATGGGGCTGAGCCTGGTACGGGACCGGGTCAGGGCCCTGGGGGGCTCCATCAAGCTGCAAACCGAGACGGGCAAGGGAACTTCCTTTCATATTTATCTCCCCCTGGAAGTGGCTCCCCATGAAAACTGAGCTCTTTACCTTCTGTGATTTTGCCCAGGAGAACCTGGGGAAGCTTACCATAGTGGGCACCTTTGACACGATTATCGCCCGGAGCTTTCCCTGCGTGCATGTCCAACTCTGGGTGGTGGTCCGTCTGCGCTTTGATCTCTGGGAGTTTAGCCTCCATTCTTTCCGTATCGAGACCCGGGACCTGAACGGGGAACTGAACATCAAACCGGTGGAGGGCAATATTGAGGCCAAGGGTGTGGGGAATGCCACGGCCGTGACCCACCTGGTATTTCCCCTGTCGAATCTGCGCTTCCGCAAGGCCGGGCTGGTGAGCTTTGTGCTCTACATTGACGACAAGGAAGTTACCTCAATCCCCTTGTATATCCGCAAAGGTTAAAGCAGCCGGTTGCTGCGGGCGATGAGGAGGAGATCGGCCAGTACGATGGCCGTCATGGCCTCTACCACGGGGACGGCCCGGGGACAGACGCAGACATCGTGCCGGCCGGCAATGGAGAGCACCCGGATCTTGCCGTCCGAGTCCAGGGTCTCCTGGGACCGGGAGATAGAGGGCACGGGCTTAAAGGCGGCCCGGAATACCAGGGACTGTCCTGTGGAAAGGCCTCCCAGGACCCCTCCCGCGTGGTTGCTCGCAAAGTCCATGGCCGGGATTCCAAGCCCCGGCACATCCCGGTTCGCGGGCAGAGGCCGGTCGTTGAGCTCCGATCCCCGGCCGTCCGCAGCGGCAAATCCCGCGCCAAACTCGATCCCCTTGACCGCGCCGATGGAAAGGATTGCTCCGGCGATCCGGGCATCGAGCTTGCCGAAGACCGGTTCCCCCAGGCCCGGCGGGAGCCCCTGAACTTCGCAGGCTACGATTCCTCCGGCGCTGTCCCCCTGGGAGCGCAGGCTGTCCAGGATCGCCAGGGCCTTTTCGGCGGCGTTCCGGCAGGGCATTCTGAGGGGGTTCATCTCGGCCGCATCCAGGTCGAAGCCCGGCTCGGCGGGACCTGGGGCGGATATGCCGGCGGCCCGCGCCGTCCAGGCCCGGACACTGATACCTTGAGAAGCGAGAAAGCTCCGGGCCACGGCTCCGGCGGCCACCCGGCCCACGGTCTCCCTCGCCGAGGCTCGTCCTCCGCCGCGATGGTCCCGAAGCCCGTATTTGGCTTCCCAGCTCCAGTCGGCGTGTCCGGGCCGGTACGTGTGCCGGAGCTCATCATAGTCGGCTGAATGGGCGTCCCGGTTGCGGACAAGGACCGCGATGGGGCTGCCCAGGGTACGGCCCTCAAAGACCCCGGAGAGGATCTCAGGCTCATCGGTTTCCATCCTGCTGGTGGAAGGGCCGCCCCCGCCGGGCCGCCTCCGGGCAAGGTCCCGCCGGATATCTTCTCTGGTCAAGGGGAGACCTGCGGGGCAGCCGTCCACCACGCAGCCTACCGCAGGGCCGTGGCTTTCCCCAAAGGTACTCACGGTGAATATGAGCCCGGTACTACTGCCGGCCATTGCTTAGGCTAATCCTTCGGGAATCTCGAAGACCCCTTCCAGGATGTAGCGGGGCTGGTAGGGGAAGCTGGGAATGTCCGCCAGGCTCGTGACCCCCGAAAGTACCAGGATCGTGTCGATTTCAGTCTCCACCCCGGCCACAATATCGGTGTCCATACGGTCGCCCACGATGGCCGTCTCTTCCCGGACCGCGTTAAGGCGGCGGAGACCGTGGCGCATTATCAGAGGATTGGGCTTGCCCACGAAATAGGCCTTGACTCCCGTGGCCAATTCAATGGGAGCCACCAGGGAACCGCAGGCCGGCACAATACCCCCTTCCACCGGGCCCGTGAGGTCGGGATTGGTGCCGATAAGCCGGGCGCCTTTTTGCACCAGATTGACCGCCCGTTCCAGGGCCTCAAGACTGTAGCCCCGGCCCTCGCCCACTACCACGTAGTCGGGGTTTACATTGTTCATGGTAAAGCCCGCGTCGTAGAGGGCCTGGATCAGCCCCGGTTCACCGATCACGTAGACCGATCCCCCGGGCCGCTGGCTTGCCAGGAAACCCGCTGTGGCCAGAGCGCTGGTGTAGAAGTGCTCGGGGTCCACCTGGATTCCCAAACGGTCCAGCTTCTGGGAAAGCTCCACCGGGGACCGATCGCTGGAATTGGTTAGAAAGAGGAAGGCCTTGTTGCTGCGAACCAGCCATTCCACGAAGTCCGCCGCGCCCTTGAGGAGCAGGTTCCCGTGGTAGATCACCCCGTCCATATCGATAATAAAGGCCCGCTTGGAACGGATTTTGTCTAAATCTCCTGTCATCATAGCCGCAGTATACCACACAACCGCCGCCCAGGCTAGGCGGGCGCCACCCAGGCGGGCGCCGCCCAGGCGGACGCGCCCTAGGGCGTCTTCAGGGCTAGGCGCCAGGAGAGGGAGCCGGTCCAGACCCGGGGAAAGTCTGGGGAGCTTAGCTTGAGGCTGAAACGGCCAAACTTCCCCTGGACCGCAGCGCTGAGGGAGGTATCCCAGACCGGCCCCTTGCTCTGTAGCTCTGTAAATCCCAGGCTGAAGCGGAACTGGAAGGGCTTGGGGCTATAGGCCAATTCCCCGCCGGCCTTGACGGAGTGGAACTCCGGGCCGCTGGAGCCTGTGAAAAGGCCCGTTGCCGGGGAGGAGAGGACCAGGCTCGCGTCAAAGCCCACGCTCACCGGACCGATCTTGAAGCCCAGACCACAGCCCAGGCTGTCCAGGGCAGTCTTCCCATCCTGGGCGTTCCGGCCCGCCGAAAGACTGAGCTTCACCGGCTGGAAGAAGAGGTCCTGGCCGCCGAAGCGCAGATTCGAGGGGAAGTGATAATAGGCCGATGCGCTGAGCCGGTCCAGGGGGAGTCCCAGGGCAGGGGCGGCCAGGGCCGTGCTGACCCGGAGCAGGGCCGCTTTGCTCCAGGCATACTCGAAGCGGGCCGCAGTCCTAAAACCCGCCCCGGAAATCGCGCCCTGACGATCCACGAAACGGTCCCCCGCAAGATCTATACCCAGATCCAGCTTCCAGGGCTTGTCCCCGATACGGAAAGCCAGACTCCCATAGAGGCCCCGGCCCCAGAAACCGGTCTCGGAAAGGGCGCCGTCCGCCGCTACGGCAAAAGAGGGGGAATCATAGGAGAGATGGAGGCCGTAGAGCCGCAAGTCCCGTTCTGGCAGGACCGGGGGAAAGGCAAACCAGGTAGAAGGAGTCCGGGCGGCGAGAAGTTCCCCCATGCCAAAGCCCTCAAGCCTGATCGTCTGTTTGTTCTCCAGGGCGAGGTCTATACCGGCGCCGAAGCCGGGGTTCCACTCCAGGTCCGTTTGGGCCAGGGCAAAGAGCCGGACCGGCCCGAGCCGGGGACTGGCCAGGTAGAGGTAGAGTTCCCTCTCCCCCTTGGCGGAGCTTTCGGTTTTGAGATCCGCCGTAGAAGGCGCGTAGGCATCGGCAAAACGTACCGAAGAGCCCCAGAGATTGCCCAGCCGTACCTGGAGTCCCGTCCCGGTCAGGACCCCGTAGAGGAGCCGTGAGCCTGTGCCCCCGTGGTAGAGCCCCCCGCCCAGGCCCGTGAGCCCCGCCTGCCAATCTTCCCAGAAGAAGGCCGGCCGCTTATCCAGCAGTTGCAGCCGGCCCGTAAAATCCGCCAGAGAGATCCGTCCGTCCAGCCGGTTCTGGAAGCTGCCGTTCCATTCCCAGGAACCGGTCCAGAGAAAGCTTGCATTGAAGGCCGGGGGCTTTATCTCCGCTGCAAAGCCCCTAAGCCCCCCCGCCAGCAAAAGGCCGGCGGCAATCAGGTAAAGGTATTTTCTAGCCATACCTATATAAGGAAATGATATGCCCGGCGCGTCAATCGGCGGCGAAAAACCGTACCACATTTTTCTGTTTGTCTTCGCGTGAGGCTCTTTCCCCAACAAAGCCCCCGCTCCAGCCCGGAGCGCCCCTCTGCGGAACTATTTGACACAGGTGAGGAGCTTTATAGAGGTTTTTTCGGTGAAAACGGGTTGACTATTTGCAAGGTATTGTCAATAAGCATCCCGTCCTGCAAATCTTCGGTGTAAAGCACGGTGCATTCCGCTTCAAGAGCGGCGGCGATAATCAAGCTGTCTCAGTAAGAGAGCTGATACCGGTTAAGAATACGGAAAGCCGCAAAAACTGTTTGCATGGAGACATCAATAACGTCAAACTTTTTGTTGAATTGCCCGACTATTGCTTGCGCATCCTTAATGCCCAACCCCTTGCGTAAGGCGTTTACATAAAATTCACCCGCGACCTGAGTACTGGTGCAAGGCTCTTGTTTCATGATTTCTTTTTCCAGTAAA
>JAITON010000201.1 GCA_031289935.1 Treponema sp. | reverse complement strand
AGGCCATCGGCGCCCAGGACCTAAAACGCTTCAAGCTTATTGATTCGGCGCTGACCCGGATCGAGCAGGGTAAGTACGGGCTCTGTATGAGGTGTGGAAAGCGGATCCCCCAGGCACGTTTGGAGGCGATTCCCTACGCCCTGATGTGTATCGAATGTAAATCCGCCGAGGAACGCCGGACCCGGTAGCGGCCCGTCGAGGGAAAATTTTCAAAAATCCAGAGAAATGCCGGTTAGGCGGGAAAACACCGGGGTTTTTGGCCCCTGCTGTATAATTGCCCGGTAAAACCAGCCCCTTGCACACTCTTTTTCATCAGCAGCCAGTTCGTTCTGGGTGGAAATAGGGCATTTTCCCGCAACCATGAGCCTGCGCCGGGTATCGTCAGGTTAAGCGCTCAAGTCCTAAAAAGGTTCCAGGGCTTCGCGCTCCCAGCGGTCCTGGGAACCGTTGAAGAGCTGGAGGGACCTGCAGCCCGCGTCCCGGGCGGCGGCCAGGGCTTCGGTATAGTGGCCGTCCAGGTCGGCGGCGCGGTGGGCGTCGGCGTTGAGGCAGAGGGGGATATCCCGGGCAGCCAGCATCTTCAGGAGCTGGCCCGAGGGATAGGGTTCCCGGATCCAGCCCCGGTTCATGCCGCCGGTGTTGATCTCTACGACCACCCCGGCCCGGGCGGCGGCATCCAGGGCGGCGCCGGAGGCCCTGCGGTACCGGGGGCCTGATTCATCAAAAAAATGAAGCGCGCCGTTACTCTTCTTGACCAAATCCAGGTGGCCCAGAATATCGAAGCCCCCTGCACGGCACATCTCCGAGACCGCCTCCCAGTAACATTCCATCAGAGCTTCCCCGTCGCCGCCAAAATGGGCGCCGATATTCCCGGCCAGGATCTCCGGGGAGCTGTCCACGGCAAAGGGCTCCCCGCCGTCGGGGGGAAGGATATAATGGACCGATCCGATGAGGTAGTCCAGGCCAAGAGCCGGGTAGACCAAGGAGGCGGGACCGGTACGGCCCGTAATATAGTCCGCTTCCAGGCCGAGGTAGACGGGAATCCTGCCGGCCCAGCGCCGGGCGGCGGCACGGACCGCCTCCAGGTACCCGGCCAGACGGCCCGGGGGGAGGTGCCAGTCCGTCACGAGGCCGCTTTCGGGCGGCAGGGGGGCGTGGGCGCTAAAGCCCAGGGAAACAAGGCCCTTTTCCAGGGCGGCCCGGCAGAAGGTCTCGATATCATCGTGGCCGTCACAAAACAAGGTGTGGGTATGGAGGCAGGAAAAGCGCATGGCAGGAGTATAGCCCGGGCGTACAGGGCACACAAGCCGGGGCTGCCCCGGTTCCCCGGGCCTGGCATCTTGTCCTGATCCGCCCTTTCGGCGATACTGAGGCCAGGAGGAATGATGAGTTTTACCTTTAGTGATGCCCTGGCCCCGATGAACGGGAGCGCTACCCGGAATATCTTCAAGCTCCTGGGCCGGCCGGAAATCATCTCCTTTGCCGGGGGGATGCCCGCCCGGGACTGCCTCCCCGTCAAGGAGATCGCCCAGTGCTGCGCGGAGATTTTCGCCGATCCCGCCGAAGCGATCCGCTGCCTCCAATATGGGGCCACCGAAGGGGTCCCGGAACTCAGGGAAGAGATCATCAAGCTGGCCGGGGATGTGGGGATAACGGGCCTGGGGCATGAAAACGTGCAGATTCTTTCCGGGGGCTCCCAGGGTCTTGACCTCCTCCTGAAGGCCTTTGTAAATCCCGGCGATATCGTGCTCGTGGAGGACCCGACCTTCCTGGGCTTTCTCTCCACGGTCAGGTCCTATTCGGCCAGGGCCCTGGGGGTCAGGACGGGGGACGGGGGCTTTGACCTGGAAGACCTGGAGGCCAAGATCAAAAAGTACCGGCCCAAGCTCATCTACGCCATCACGACCTTCTCGAACCCCACGGGCAGGACCCACAGCGCGGCAAACCGGAAGGCCCAGGCGGAACTCGCCTCCAAGTATAAGCTCATTTTGATAGAAGACGACCCCTACGGCAGGCTGCGCTATGAGGGAACGCCGGTCCCGGCCCTTAAGAGCTTTGACCAGACCGGGCAGGTGGTCTATGTGTCCAGTTTTTCCAAGACTATTTCCCCGGGGATCCGCGCGGGCTTCGCCCTGGGACACGAGGATATTATCCGCAAGCTGAACATTGGCAAGCAGGGTACGGATCTCCACAGTTCAAACCTGACCATGATGGCGGTGGCCCGGTACCTGCAAAAGGGATACTTCTACCCCCACATCGAAAAGAGTATCCCGGTCTACCGGGGCCGGAAGAACGCTATGATGGAGGCCCTGGGCCGCTACATGCCCGGAGAGTTCCGTTTTACCAATCCCGAGGGGGGCCTCTTTATCTGGGGCGAGGCGGACGCGAAGATCGACACCCAGGAGCTTTTCAGCGAGGCCATGGCGCGGAACGCGGCCTATATCCAGGGGAGCGTGTTCTTTGCCAACGGGATGGGGGCCAATACCCTGCGGCTCAACTTTTCCAACGAGAGCCCCGAACGGATCGACGCAGGGATCCGGGTCCTGGGGGATCTCTTTAAGGAAACGATCGCGGCGCGGTACTAGGGAGGCTGCATGGCATACCAGGATTTACAGGACTTTATGGCCGCCCTGGAAAAGGCGGGGGAACTCAAACGCATCAAGGCTGAGGTAGACCCGGAGCTCGAAATTACCGAGATAGCGAGCCGGGTGATGGCCCAAGAACAGGGGCCAGCCCTGCTCTTCGAGAAGGTCAAGGGCTCAGAGTTCCCCCTCCTCATCAACGCCCTGGGGACTGAACGGCGTATGGCCATGGCCCTGGGGGCCGGGAGCCTGGACGCCAAGGCGAAGGAGCTTGAGGAGCTTATCGCCTGGCTCTGGACACAGGTCCGGGACTTCAGACTTCTCCGCACCCTGCCCGAGGCCCTGCCCAAGCTCCCTATGGCGCTCAGCATGATTCCCCGCCGGGTGCACAAAGCTCAGTGTCAGGAGGTGGTGGACTATCATCCTTCGTTTGACCGCCTCCCGGTTCTTAAATGCTGGCCCAGGGACGGGGGCCGCTTTATCACCCTGCCCCTGGTCTGTACCGAAGACCCGGAAACCAGGCGGCGCAATGTGGGCATGTACCGGATGCAGATATACGACAGCCGGACCGCAGGGATGCACTGGCATCTCCACAAGGACGGGGCCCATTTCTTCGCCAAGTACCGGGAGTGGGGGGAGCGGATGCCCGTGGCCGTGGCCCTGGGCTGCGACCCCGCAATAAGCTACGCGAGCACGGCGCCCCTGCCGGAGGGGTTCTGGGAGATGATCTTTGCGGGATTTCTCCGGGGGAAGCCGGCGGAACTGGCCAAGGCGGTTACCAGCGACTTACTCGTGCCGGCGGATGCGGAGTTCGTGCTGGAAGGCTACGTGGACCCCCTGGAACTCCGCCGGGAGGGGCCCTTTGGGGACCATACGGGCTTCTATTCCCTGGAGGATGATTACCCGGTCTTTCACCTGGAGTGCATCACCCGGCGGAAAGAACCGGTGTATCCTGCCACCATCGTGGGCATCCCCCCCAAGGAGGACTGCTGGATGGCCAAGGCCACGGAACGGCTCTTCCTGCCCCTCTTAAAGCAGCTTTGCCCGGAGATCGAGGATATCAACATGCCCCTGGAAGGGGTCTTCCACAACTGCCTCATCGTGTCTATCCACAAACGCTACCCCGGCCAGGCCCGGAAGGTGATGAACTTCCTCTGGGGCATGGGGCAGATGATGTACACCAAGCTCATCATCGTGGTAGACGCCGAGGTGAACGCCCAGAAGGTCTCCGAAGTAGCCTGGCGGGCCTTTAACAACATCGACGGCCGCCGGGACATAGTCTTCTCTGACGGGCCCCTGGACGCCCTGGACCACAGCTCTCCCCTGCCCCGCTACGGTACCCGCATCGGGCTTGACGCCACCCGCAAGGGGCCTGATGAAGGCCATACCCGGCCCTGGCCCGATCCTCTGGTGATGGACCAGGCTATCGTAGAGCAGGTGAACCGCCGCTGGAGCGAATACGGCCTTTAGGAAGGAATAGAGGGGGATAGATAATAGACAAATAGAGAATAGAGATAGGAGCGAAGCCCCCAAACAAAGCAGGCGAAGCCGCAACCGACCTCGCCTGCTTACTTTTCCAGCAAACTTTCAAACAATGCAATGTTCACACGCAGCAGCTCCCAATTCCTGGAGACATCAAAAAAGACCATAACTTATTATAGCATAAAAAGGCCTCCGGGCAACCGCCGCCCGAATTGTGTCTTCAGACTACGTTACCAGTTTAGAAATTGCTTTGTCCATTTGTTCATCCTTGTATGGCCCAAGTTTGATTTGACAGCTTCAATAAGCTGTTTGATTATCTCCCTAATGGGGCCATCTACCGGCGCTACAACGGGAGGGCTGCCATCGGTACAAAGCCGTATTGCCTCATCGTAATTGTCCGCGTTACGGGCGGCATTGCTATCCATCGCATTATCTCGCTACATCGCTGGAGCGTGTTTCTTGTGCGGGCTTTTTGAACAAGAACCTGCCGTTAAACTGAATAATGAAGGATATTTTTGACCGCAATACTTACAGGTATACTGCGATTTTTCACTTCCTTCATACAACTCATGCTTTTTCCCTTC
>JAITON010000061.1 GCA_031289935.1 Treponema sp. | reverse complement strand
GTTTTCAAACCAGGCTTGTTTAAGTTTTCAAACTAAGCGGGTACGAGAAACTGCAACAAGGAGTGTATACGATTTCGCGTGGAATTTTGTCATGGGTATGTTAGGCTCGCCCATTAGCGGCGCCGCAGCATCCCCCGGCGCGCTGGTATCGGGATATGCTCGGGCGACTGGCCGCGATGTACCAAACACTTTTACCGGAGGAGAACTATGAGCAGGGCTGAAAAACAACGGAAGCTCGCATTTTGGGGATGGGCGATTCTGGTATGCGCTATCGTCTGCCTGCAAACAGCGATTATCCTTGAGGATCACCGTCTCTGGGCGGCGATTCAGTCTTTGAGATGAGCAAACCCCTCTACGACGCCCGGTTGCACAAATCAGGGCGTCCTTAGCGGCTGCGGTCCAGGCCCCGGCGCTCGCAATAGCCGCTGATAACGCAGCGGGAACACCAGGGGCTCTGGGGCCGGCAGAGCTCCTGGCCGTAGCGCACGAGCAATGCGTTGATCCGCCGCCAGTATTTCCGGGGGAGCTTCTCCCGGAGCGCTGCCTCGGTCTTGTCCGGGGTCGTGCTGGGCTTCGCTCCGAGCCAGCCGGCCCGGTTACAGATCCGGTGGACGTGGATGTCCACGCAGATGGCGTCCCTGCCAAAGGCCTCCCCCAATACCAGGTTCGCCGTCTTGAGCCCCACTCCCGGCAGGGCCAGCAGGGCTTCCTGCTCCGGGGGAACCGCCCCGCCGTACTGTTCCATCAGAATGGCGGCGATCTTTCGGAGACTGGCCGCCTTGGTCCGGTAAAAGCCTGCGGGATAGGCCAGCCGGGCGATCTCTTCCAGGGGCAGCTTCAGCAGGGCTGCGGGCGTGGGGGCCTTTTCCAGCAAGCGCCGGGAGGCTCCGGCGGTAACCTCGTCCTTGGTCCGCAGGCTCAGAATCGTGGATACGAGCACTGCCCAAGGGTCCTGCTTATAGTCCCCGGCAATTTCGGTGACGGAAGGTTCCCCCTTCTGCTCCAACTGCCAGGCTTCAAGGCTCCCGAAAATCGCGTCCCAGTTCTGGTCCATCTCCCGCCCTCCTTCGGCGCTTTCCCGTTGTAAAATTCAGTATACTGTTGTAAAACTTAGTATACTGTTGTAAAACTCAGTATACTCGCGTACTATTGTATGCGGCTATACCGGAGGGGAGAGGCATGGAATCCAGAGCGGACAAACAGGCGCGGGCCGGAAGGATACTTGAGCTCCTGGGGCCCCTTTACCCCGGCCGCCGGCCCCTTCTGGTCTTTGAGAACCCCTTTGAGCTGCTGGTATCCACGGTCCTGGCCGCCCAGTGTACTGATGCTGCGGTGAACCTGGTTACTCCGGCCCTCTTTGCCAGGTATCCTGATCCGGCATCCCTGGCGGCGGCTCCCCTGCCGGATCTGGAGGCGCTGATCCACCGCACGGGATTCTTCCGGGCCAAGGCTCAGCACATCAAGGCCTTGTCAAGGCAGCTTTTGGAGCGCTACAACGGGGAGATTCCACGGACCATGGAAGCGCTCACCGCCCTCCCCGGTGTGGGCCGCAAGACCGCTTCGGTGGTCCTGTCTAGCTGCTACGGTATCCCGGCCATTATCGTGGACACCCACTTCTCCCGGTTGAGCCGCCGCCTGGAACTCGCTTCCTCGGACCGGCCCGGGCTGATCGAGGCGCAGATCGCCGGCCTCCTCCCCGAATCAGATTGGACCGCCGCGAGCCACCTTCTGAACCGCCACGGCAGGGCTCTCTGCCATGCCCGTAAGCCCGGCTGCGCCGCCTGCCCTGTCCGGGGGCTCTGTCCCGTCCGAGGGCTCTGCCTCGGTAGCCTATAATGCCGGGCATGACGAATCCTAAAACCGGCGCCCAGGCGGAGATGCTCGCCAACCGTCTGATCAAACGGTACCGGCACCTCCGCAAGTGGGCGCGGCGGGTGGGGGCCGGGGTCTACCGCCTCTACGACCGGGATATCCCCGAAATCCCCCTGGTACTGGATCTCTATTCCGGCGAAGGTCCCGGCGGTCAAGCCGCCGTCTCCGGGGCCCTCTACCAAAGGCCCTACGACAAGAACGAGACCGAGGAAGCCGCCTGGCTCCACGTGATGAGGGCCGCCATCGCCGGGGCCCTGGAGATCCCCCAGGCGGAAATCTACCTGAAGGAACGCCGCCGGCTGAGGAATCGCCAGGAGGGCCCTGCCCAGTGCCGGCGACAAGATACTGCCGCCGGTACTGGGCCGCAGGATGTTGCCGCCGGTACTGGGCGGACCTGGCGGGAAATCCGCGAGGGGGGGCTCCGCTTCCGGGTGAATCTCTCGGACTACCTGGACACGGGCCTTTTCCCCGACCGCCGCCTCCTCCGGGCACAGATCCAGCGCAAGGCTCCGGGCAAGCGGGTCCTCAACCTGTTTTGTTACACCGGATCCTTCTCGGTTTATGCCGCCGCCGGAGGAGCTGCGGCCGTGGATTCCGTAGACATGTCCAACACCTACCTGGACTGGGCGGCCCAGAACTTCGGCCTCAATACCATGACGGCCCGGCGGCTCGATACTCAGGGGTTTTTCGCCCGGAGCGGCGGCGGCCGTTCCCCCGCACCGCCGCTCAGCCTGATCCGCGCCGACGTCCTCCGCTTTCTGGACGAGGCTCAGCGGGCCTCCCGGGGGAACGTTCCGGGCTGGGACCTCATCATGCTGGACCCACCGACCTTCTCCAACTCCAAGAAAATGAGCGGTACCCTGGACATCCGCCGGGATCACCGGGAACTCATCGGCCGCTGTCTCCCGCTCCTCAGCCCCGGCGGCGTACTCTACTTCAGCAGCAACGCCAGGGGCTTCCGCCTGGATAGGGAGAGCTTGGAGCGCTTCCCGAACTTCGGCATCACCGATCTGGGGCCGGGTCTGGTGGACGAGGACTTCCGGGGGAAAAGACCCCCGGCCTGTTACCTGTTTCAGCGGGATGCACCGTGAAGGGAACCTTCCTGCTTACCGGGCGGGTTCTGGCCCTTCTACTGCTGCTGCCCGCAGCCCTGCTGCCCGCAACTCTCCGGGCCGATGCCCCGGAATCGCCGCCCGAAACGGTCCGTATCATGTCCTTCAACATTCAGATCTTTGGGGCCGCCAAAATGGCTAAGCCCGAAGTCGTGAGCCTGCTGCTTGACCTGGTATCCCAGGCGGATATCATCGCCGTTCAGGAGGTCCGCAGCCTGAGCCCGGCCCCGGTGGAGCAGTTCATGGCCCTGCTGCCGGAGCGCTACGCCTACATCCTGGGCCCCCGGGAGGGCCGGTCAATTTCCAAGGAACAGTACTGGGTCATCTACGATGCGGAGAAATTCCGCCTTCTGGCCTGGGAAACCTGGGCCGGCCCGGAGGATATTTACGAACGAAACCCTCTGGGGCTTTATTTCAGGAGCAATGGGGATGGACCGGGCGGTTTTGACTTTATCCTGATCAACAACCACCTCAAGCCCGGCGACGCGACCCGGGAAATCGCCGCCCTGCCCGGTGTAGCGGCCTGGTTCGGCGAACTCTGGGGCGAGCGCGACATACTCATCATGGGAGACTTTAACGCCGATGGTATCTATTACGATGAGAGCCTCCTGGCCGACGTCTTCCCCGCCGGCCGCTTCCTCTGCATCATTCCCGGCAACCAGGACACCACCGTGGCCCCCAGCGACAATACCTACGACCGGATCATCATCACCATAACCGCCAGGGAAGATTACGCCGGAAGCTTTGGCGTGCTGCGTTTCGACGAGCTCTACGATTTCAGCCAATACAGCATTGAACCCCTGGAGCTCAGCGACCACTATCCGGTCTGGGCGGACTTCTACCTGAATGCCGATACCGACTAGGAGTCTATAACATCAAAACCGGATACACCGCTGCGGAGTATTAGGGCGCCGGTGAAATGAATATCAGCCGCTCTGACCACCGGTGGTCAGGGTGACTGATCACCATAGATCAGGGTGGCGCACCACTGGTGGTTTGAGCCGCACACCACCAGTGGTTTGAGCCGCGCAAGGCGCAAGGGCCGAAGGCGCGAGGGCCCTGGCGCACGCTCGATGGTGTGTTTTAGCGCTTCCCTGGAAAAGGGTTTAGAACATTACCTCCTCCAGGACCCGGCTTTCGGCGTAGACCGGGGCTGGCGCCTCGGCGGCAACCTGAGCGGTGGCCGCTTGGGCGGGATTAGCCGGGAATTCGCCGGTACTCTCCCGCTCACCTTCGTATTTGTGGAACTCCGGGCGGAATTCCACATGCTCCGCCACTACGACCACCCGGGAATGGGGCTTACCTTCGGGATCGTTCCAACGGTCCTGCTTCAGACGGCCCACGACCCGGACCCCCCGACCCTTGTGGCCTTCGCTGTAGCAGTTTTCGGCCAGCTTGGCCCAACTTTCCACATCGAAGAAGCTCACCTCCCGCTCAAAACCTGTATCCTGCTTGTAAAAGCGGTTGGACACGAGGGTGAAGCTACAGACCTGGGTCCCCTTGGAGGTAGCGCGAAGCAGCGGCTCCCGGACGAGGTTTCCTTCAATAAGGATACTATTGAGACTGTTATTCATATATGCCTCCTGGGCATAGTGGGTTCCGGCAGCGCAAGGCCGCCGGGCATGAAGCGCATGCTCCATACATACTATATAGGTATCTCCCGTGCCGTCTGCTTTGCCAAAACCGCGTTTTTTTCACTTTTCTCCAAAGATAATGAGAAAATGGGAGCTTCCAGGCTTAAATTTTGATGGTGGGGATATATTTCAGGATCAGGAGCCGGACATAGAGGTACATTGATTCCCGGTTTCCCAGCTCCCGGATAGCCGGAGTATCGTTCATCAGGGAGCCGGCCAAATCGTTGACGCTCTCCCGTGTCATATTCCGGTGATGCTGGAGCTCGAGAAACTTGCGGAGCCGGGTCTTGACCAGGCTCTTGATATCGGTCTTAAGGGCTTCCAAGGCATCCTGCTTCATCAATTTCTGCCAGCCCTGTTCTAATTCCTCTATATAGCTATCCAGGCTGTAACCCTGGGGGATCAGTTCCTGCTTGTATTGCAACAACACGTTCGGTTCTCCAGACCGTTCCTGCCCCTCCCGCTGGGCCCCGGTAGCCTTTTCCTGTCCCTTTTTGTTTCCCCGCTTGAAGAAGGTAATAAGCGGCACAATGATAGGCATGGAGTACCAGAAGGGTAGCATGATCCGGGCCCCCCGAAGCAGGTCTTTCCGATCCAAGCCCAGAATCCGTCCCAGGGGCAGAAGCCCTCCGTGATCGTCAAAGAGCTTGGCCCCTGCGGGGGAGCGCTTTTTCCGCATCAACTCTTCCTGAACCAGATAAGCCGTATTGTTCCCCAGCAGGACCGATAGGGTGGCAGAATGGTCCCGAACCATGTTTTGTACTAGGCTTTCAAAGGCCTGGGAGGTCTCCATGGCCGCTTCGGTTCGAAAATCCCTGATGAGCTTCATCCACCGCTCCAAGATACCCTTCCGTATCCGGGGCTGTAGGTCTCGGAGAAGCTTGGTACAGAGCGGGAGCAGCCTGGTTTTGCTCACAAAGAGCGGCTTGCTGTCCTGATCCCGAAAGATGAGCAGAACCGGCAGTTCTTGATTTCTCGATTCGGTGGTCCGGGTCTTGAGGTATTCCTCCAATTCCTTCCGGCTGTATTGATCCAGGAGCTTCTTCCCCGACGAATCAGTAAAACCGATGATATCTTCCCGGCTAAAGTAGTAGGGAGGCCCACCCAGTTTGACCTCCAACATCTCCAGGGCCAGTTCATGGGCCTTTTGCCGGACCGCCCGGGCCTTGAAATAGGCGCTGAGGACCTCGACAATGCAAACCGACTGGAGCGCCGCGATATCCTGGGCCAAGAGCTCGTTCTTTTTCCCCAGTTCCATTTTGACCAGGGAACAAAAATAGAGCCAGAACAGACCGGCAAATTCATTGCCCACTTCGATTTCCTGGACAATATCCATGGGCCGGCTGTCCAGGAGATGCAGGGTTTCCCTGAGGAGGGTGTCCCGGCCCGAGAGCTGGCTCATCATCCGGTGTTGAAAATAATCCCGGTTGCTGTGCCCCCGGAGAAAGCTGCGTATCTTGAGAATCGCCGCCTCCAGGAGCCGCCGGGGAACCAGGTTCGGTAAGGCCAAAAAGGAAGGTATCGTGCCCCGGAGGATCAACTGAAGTACCGGGAGACTGTTCTGCTGGGGATCATCCAGGTAAGCCGGCAGTTCGGTTTGTAGATGCAATGTGCACATCTGGGCCGGAGGAATCTCAATCCCCAAAGACTCTTCCCCGGGAAAGGGGATATCCGTATCCCGGTCCATGGTTTCGTAGGCTGCGGCAATAGTCTTGGTCAAGAAACCGGTCATAAAGATACGATTCTTACCTCCATCAATAAGGATCTGACACTTCCCCTGCTCCACCAGAGCCGCCAGTTCAGACCGGAAACTGCGGTCCGAATCCTTCGCCCATCTTTCCCACTCAGGTTTTTCCGGGGCCCAACGGGTCGCATGGTTGATCAGAGATACCAGAAATGGTTCGATCTCAATATTGGGAGAACGATGGTTTTTTGCGTACCCCATCAAAATCGAATAAAGATCAGCACTCTGCATGTACTTAAATAATACTCATATTCTGAAAATAAACAACCCCGCCGCCTAAACGGCAGGGCGTTCCTCGTTATTCTACCTTGAACTTCGACACTTCCTTGACCAGGATATCGATGTTCTCCTTGTTCTTACCCGAGAGAGTATTCACCTGGGTAACCGCAATGTTGATCTGATCTGCCCCGGTGGCCATCTCGTTCATGCCGTTGGTGATGTCCTGAGTAGCCATTTCCAGGTTGTGCCCTTCGGTGATAATCTGCTGGCTGCCTTCGAGCATCTCCTGGGAACCGCCCTTGACCTGCTGAGTGATCTCGTTCATCCGGGCCACCGCCTCCAGAACCTGCTTGGAACCTTCGCTCTGTTCTTCCATAGCGTTGCGGATGTTCTCTTCCTGGTCAGCCACAGTTTTGACCCCTGTATCAATGGCCCCGAATTTGTTGAGTACCGAGTCGGTTGACTTGGTGATCTTGTCAATGGAATCCTTGATCTTCTTGAGCACCGTACTGATGGTCTTGGACTGCTCACCGGAGGATTCGGCGAGCTTCCGAATCTCGTCGGCCACCACGGCGAAACCCTTACCGGCCTCCCCTGCGTGGGCCGCTTCGATGGCAGCGTTCATAGAAAGCAGGTTGGTTTGGCTGGCGATGTTCTCCATGACGGCGTTGATCTCCAGGAGTCCCTCGGATTCCCGGGCAATTTCCTGGATGTCCGTAGCCACTTCCTGGAGCCCCGAACGGCCCACATCGGAGGAGGAAGCCAGTTCGTGGACGTTCTCGGCGTTTTTGACCAGGGTCTGGGTCACGGACTGAATATTGGCGAGCATCTCCTCAATAGCGCTGGAGGATTGGGCCACACTGGAGGACTGGCTCTCGACATGGCCGTTGAGCTTCTCAATATTGACGGTGATCTGCTCCATGGTGGCGTTAGTCTCGGTAACGCTGGCGCTCTGGTTGATCACCCGGCCCTTAATAGACTGGATGTTGGCGGTGATCTCGTTGATGGCTGCGGCAGTCTCGGTCATGTTGCTGGAAAGCTCGTTACCGATGTCGAAGAGAGCGATGGCCTGCTGCTTGATAGTAATCACCAGGTTCCTGATCTTTTCCAGGGTGGCGTTGAAGTATTTAGCCAGGTCTCCCACCTCATCCTTGGCATGAACATCCACCGTCTTGGTCAAATCCCCCTCGCCCTCACTAATATCCTTGAGGGTAGAGGCCACCTTCACAATGGGCTTGGCGATGGTGCCCGCCACGAAGAAGATGATCAGCGCCGCGATAATGATGGCCACCGCCGCCAGGATGATGCCGAAACGGATCATGCTGTTCACCGTAGCCAGGACTTCAGCCTCGGGGACCGAAGACAGGACCGTCCAGGCGGTTTTGGTACTTCCCACATAGAAAGGATAGCTGTAGAAGAAACGACCGCTATTCTGGCCGCTCTCGGGATTGCCGGAAGCGATGGTACCCAAAGTATCGTTAACAGCCTCCTGGCCCAGAACACTTACCGACCCGGAATCGCTGATCAATTTGCCGGTCATACCCTGACCCAGAGGCTTGCCGTCGTAGTGGGCGGCGATGGTCCCATCGTGCGCATAGAGTACCGCCCGGCCGGTAGTGTAGAAATGGACACCCTCAATGGACGATTTGGCAAAGTCCAGGTTGACCAGGGCGCCCACAATACCTACCACGTTCTTGGTATCGTCCTCAATGATGGGGACTTCTAGGGTCACCATGAGGATGGGGGATCCCGCTAACTGCCCCTGTTTGGGATCGGTGATGGCCGAATCCAAGCCCATACGGGCAACAACGCTCTGGATACTTTCTTCCTCCCGGAACTGGTGTAACTCAGGGGTCGCGTTGAAGCGCCGGGTGTACCAGGGATCGAAACTTTCGGGATTATTATCAATGGTACCGGGTTTCCAGATCGTATAGAGCCCCACCAGTTCAGGGACCGATATGATAATACTCTCTAGAAATTCGGTATATTGGCCCCTTCGCTCCTCCGGGCTGACATCCCGATACCCGTTAAATTCCCAGGAGATAGTTTGGATGAGGTTATAATAGACATCAAACCGGCCCTGTATCCTGGTGGACTCCAAACCGGTTAGGTTTCTCATATTTTCCAAAGCCATACCGGTCAGGGCAGAACTGGCCTGGACCATCAGTACACTCACCAGGATGCCTGCAACAGCCACCATAATGACAATAACGATTAAACTCAATCGATACCGAAGTTTCACGGTTACCCCCCTTAATAATTCAGAGTATCTTCAAAAATTTCAAATGCAGATATCTCGCTCCGTATAATACAAATATCGGCCCAAAAAAGCCATACCCCATATGTTTTTTACGAAGGATCCACAAAGGCCTTCTTGAGGATCCCTAGGTCCAGTTCCGGGTAGACCGGGAAACGGTCCAGGAGCTTCTTCACCCGGGCTTGGGCCTCGGTCTTGACCGCCGGCTCAATCAGGTACTTGGCCTTGCTCCGTTTGGCCGGGTCCTTGGGGTCCGGCGCCGGGCTCGTGGCCTTGAGAACCAGGGCGATAACAGCCCCCAGCTCCTCCATGTCCGCCGGGCCCATGCCTAAGCTGGTAGCCGCCGCCGTGCCGATGCGGAGCCCCGATGTGTACCAGGGCCCGTTAGGGTCAAAGGGCAGGCTGTTCCGGTTCAAGGTGATGTGGCACTCGTGAAGGGCACTTTCCGCCTGTCTCCCCGTGATAGCCCCCTCGCCAGCCTTGAGATTGCGGACATTGACCAGGATCAGGTGGTTGTCCGTGCCCCCGGTAAGGACTTCCAGGCCATTTTTTACGCAGGAATCCGCCAAGGCCCGGCAGTTTTCCACGATCCGGGCCGCGTAGCGCTGGAATTCCGGCTGCCCCGCTTCCCGAAAGGCCACAGCCTTGGCCGCAATCACGTGAGGCAGGGGCCCGCCCATAGTGAGAGGGCAGCCCTTGTCCAGGGCCTCGGCGAATTCCACCGTGGAAAGCACCAGACCGGCCCGGGGGCCCCGCAGGGTCTTGTGGGTAGTACTCGTCACCACATGGGCCCAGGGCACCGGGTCGTATTCCCCGGTAAAAACCTTACCGGCAACCAGACCGGCGAAATGGGCCATATCCACCATAAACACGGCCCTCACCTTGTCGGCAATGGCCCGCATCCGCTTAAAGTTGATCTTCCGGGGATAGGCCGAATAGCCCGCCAGAAGGATGAGAGGCTTTATTTCCAGAGCTTGCCGTTCAATGTCATCATAATCCAAAAGACCCGTCTCCCTGGACACCGTGTAACCGTGGATATCGAACATACGGCCCGATATATTGTGCCGGTAGCCGTGGGTCAGGTGGCCCCCGGAGTAATAGTCCAGCCCCAGGAGCTTCTGATTCCCCAAGGCGGCCTTGAGTTCCACCCATTGGGCATCGGAGAGCTTGTAGAGGTTGGTTTCACCGTATTGAGAGAGGAGCGGGGCCTCGACCCGGGTGGAAAGAATGGCCCAATAAGCCAGGAGGTTGGCATCGGCCCCGCAGTGGGGCTGGACATTGGCGTATTCAGCGCCGAAGAGCTTCCGGGCCTCAGCGGCAGCCAGGGATTCGATGGCGTCCACGTTCTCATTGCCCGCGTAGAAACGGTGGGCGGGCATACCCTCGGCGTACTTGTCCGTAAGAAGGTTCCCCATAGCAAGCTGGACCGCCATGGAGCAGTAGTTTTCGCTGGCGATGAGCTTGACCCGGCGGCGCTGGTTCTCCAGCTCCCTGACGATGGAGGCGGCGATCTCCGGCGTAACCCTGGCAACCTCGGAAAGATTGCAGAGGTAGGCCAGAAGAGCGGTATCAAGCTTTTCTAACGGGGTCGATGCGAGGTAGACGGCAACGGGACTTTGGCTCATGAGGTTCTCCTTAGGGAGGCGCTGAAACACTCGATGTTTTCCAACACCTCCCCTCATCATAGCCTGATAGGGCGCCGGGGTCAAGCCAGATGCCCGGCTCCTGAAGCGTTTCGAGAAGATGCAGATCATGATGAAGAAGATGAGCCGTAGGGGGAAGAATCCGGCGGCCTTACAGGGGATGCTTGGCCGTTAGGGACAAGCCGGTGCAACTAAAGAGTACCCGGCGCCGCTGTATAATATATCTCCGAAAAATACTCTGAATTTGAAACCGCTTCTAAGGGCACTATTTCCTTTCCTAACATTTCAAAAAATATCGTCTTTATTCGTATATCCGGATCAATCTTTTTCAGTACAGCGTATAATAATTCAGAACAATATAAACTATCCTCATCACTTAAATCAAACTGCCAATCAAAAGGAAAGCCCTTGTATTGTAAAGCCGTATATGCGATTAATGACCCGTCTATATTTCTTGAACGATATATACCTACAGCACATGCAACATTGAGAAACTCTTGCAAAGTAACTTCATGAACAAAGTCATTATTATGTACCATGTTACCTTCCGCATTTATTACCATAACATTATCATTGCTTATGTGAATAATACCAAGATGAGAAAATCGCTTGTCTTCTAAAGAAACATCTTTGAAGTATTGAGACCAAAAACGATTCCCCAGGCGGCAAATGATATCGCCCTCTTGAATATAGGGTAATAGGATGCTTGCATTTATAGTAGTAAGGACTTTACCTCTCGGCATTATTATATAAGCAACAGTTGCGACCAGCAATGCGCTTGATACAATAATGCCGATTAATACTATTTTCTTTAACCTTATCATCCCTTATTCAGAGTAATTTTCCATTTGCCATCTACTTTTACCAGATCAAAATCGTTTGTTGATCCATCCTTAAGTGTGATGGTAACCACAGCCGTTTCCCCATTAATGACCTCACTGGTTTCAACAATACCTCCAGTTTCGGCAATCTGGCCCGCAAGCTGGCTCATGAACATAGATGCCCATGGAGCAGCATCAGCCGTCATGAGCTCAGCTGCCGCGTTAGCGTCGCCCTTCTCACAAGCGGCATAAAACTGCTTTACAGCATCTGATGGGCTGCTGGCCCCGCTACAGGCCAACATTAATCCGAAGACCAGTACCATTACCGGTATTCCCAACCAAAAACCTTTCTTTGCCATGATTTCCTCCTATGGCTTTCTTAAGCATTATATTTTCATAGAATCCGATAACCATTATCAGATTCTATGGTGCTTAACCTCATCTTTTCGTTCATCCTGAATAAACCACCCCAGGGGCCGGTTACCACCTATGCCTTCCTAGATTGACTAAAAATGGTCCCGAACAATATTAATTCCTTAATGGGAATAGCCGGTTTTTTGCAATACCATTTATGGAAATTATACAATCTGCCCCCAGATCATAAAATAATCCAGCATTAATTTTTGAGCTATCAAAATTGAATATTATTGTACTACCAATTTTTATATATGATAATAAAACTAATTGTTCAAAAGATTCTTCATCATTGTCACTTCCCCTTAACCAAATACAAGCATCAGAAATTTTGTCGTTATTAGTATCTAAAAAAATATAACTAGCTTGATAAACGCCTAAAGCTGTATCCATTTTTTCAATTACAATACCGGTTTTATTTTCACCAAATGCAAATGAAGCCAAACAAAACATAACAATAACAAAAGTAAATTTCTTAAACATCTTACTGTACCTCCACCAGATAGGCGTCTCTTATACTAGGCATGTAGCTACTTGTTTTACCTATTCCAACAAAAGTAACCGTTTGACCAACGGAAAGATTGGCTATTTTTGCTAACTCTTCATCCCGAAAATAAACATAAACCGTATAATAGCTTACACCATATAGCTCTATGTTTGAGCTGGATATACTACTTATTCTGCCGGTTATTTGAATCTGTTTCCCATCGTATAACAGCTTTGCTCTCGCTTCATTAGAAGTATTTGCACTACAAAAATCTACTGCACTAATACTTATTATATCATCTGGTACGGTACCAAGCCGGTATGTATCGACTAATTGTGTTAAGGCCTCCAGAGGCACCCCAAGCGTTTCGGCAGCCTGTTGTATCTGCTCGGCGGT
>JAITON010000159.1 GCA_031289935.1 Treponema sp. | reverse complement strand
TCCGCCGGGGGGGCGGGTCCTTCCCGGCGCCGAAGAGCGCGGAGAGTACCGGCGTCAGGAAGAGCCCTGTGGGAATACTCAGCAGGAGCCCCGCAAGGGCGCCCAGAACGCCGGGCCGGAGCAGCGCTGTGCGCAGGGCTGTGCGCAGCACTGTGCCGGGGAAGCAGGCCAGGGGAAGCAGGGCCGCCATAAGGGCCAGGCTGCCTGCCAGGAGGGGGCGCAGACGGGCTCCGGCAGCTTCCCCCAGGGCCTCGGGGACCAAAAGCCCCTGTTTCAGCCGCAGGACCCGGGAAGCGGAGCTCAGGCTCAAGGCGTTATAGAGGGTTATCACGGCCGGGAGCAGCGCCGGCCCGGGATTTTCGAGGGAGAGCCCCGGATTCCCGGGGAAGAGCCCCTGGCCGGCGATTCCGGCGACCCAGAAGGCGGCCAGGACCGGCAGGGGCAGGGAACAGAGGACGGCCAGGGAATCGGCAAAGGACTCAAAACGGATTGCCAAAAGGCAGAAAAGCAAAAAGACCCCAGCGGCGATCAGGAAACCGCGCTCCCCCGCCCCGCCGCCTGGAGCTGCGGCCATGGCCATGGCCGGGGATGCCCGCTGATCCTGCCGGAAGCCGATACGCGCGCCGGGGAAGTCCAGGCTGTAGGGCTCCAGTTTGGCGATAGCGCCGGCAGGACTATCAAGCTGCTCTACCGGGGGCGGCAGGATGAGGTAAAGGCTCCCCTGGGGCTCTCCCCCGGGACGGCTGATCAGGATAAGCTCCCGGTAGGACCGGATCTCCCGGCGGACCAGGCGCTCCGCCTCCCGGAGCGTTGCTTCGATCTCCCGGGCCGGGGCGCCGGGCCGCAGGGAGATATCCAGACTGATCCAGTCGCCGGGGGCCTGGGGGGCGGGCCGGGCGGCAGGGAGGGGTATCAGGAAGGCCGCGAGCAGGATAAGGGCCAGGATCAGGACCAGGACGCGGCGCTCCAGGATCAGGTCCAGCAGGACCCGGTAAGGGGTCTTGGGAGAGGGCCCCCGGCGGCTTTGAACCCCCAGGGAAAGGGAAACCCCCAGCCCGAAGCCCAGTATGAGCCACCAGAGGGAGATCAGATTAAGGCTTATCCCACCGGCGGCCAGAATCGCCAGGACGATCAGGACCGAAAAGACCCCGGCAAGGCTGGTAAGGAAGGCGGCCCGGAGGTTCCGCAGGCAGAGAATGAGTACGAAGAGCAGCAGGAGGAAGCCCAGAAAGGCGGCAAGATAGAGCTCATCCAGGATTTGGCCTGTGAGCGCGGCGGTATCCCAGAGCGGGTTGAGGCTCAGGTTCCCCGGCAGACCGGCGCAGAGGGTTTCCAGGGCGGCTCCCAGCCGGAGGGCTGTTTCCCGGCTCCCCGAAAGGCCCAGGACCTTGATAAGGATGACTCTTTGGCCGCCTATAAAGACCCGGGGAGTCTCTTCGTTCCAGACCGTTCCCGGTACACCGGAGAGTTCCACGGCGGCCACCCCTTCGACCGCCTCAAGCCGGGGCCGGAGCCCGGTTTCCGCGATGGTCCCAAGCTCATCCAGGGGGTAGTCGCCCCGGAGTTCCAGAAGCATGATAGGGGCAGGCTCCCCGCCGCCGGGATACAGCGCGGTCTCAAGCCGGGGAATCAGCAGCAGGGCGGCGGCCAGAACCAGCAGGGCAAGGGTGATGAGGGCGACGGGCCGTTTAACCGCGGGACCGGCAGGATCCACAGCCCTCACTCGACGACCCGCACCGGGACGCCGGGGGCGAGGAAGTGCTGGCCGGCGGTAACCAGCAGTTCCCCCGGATCGAGCCCTTCCAGCACTTCCACGGTAGTATCCCCGGCGAGGCCCAGGACGATGTTCCGGCGCTCCGCCAGGCCCTCCGCCAGGCGGCCTTCCGCCAAGCCTTCTTCCCGGACCACGAATACCGCCGGGGAACTTTCGTCATAGAGTACCGAGGACCGGGGGATGACCGGCACACCGGTCCGGGTCGCGGTGACCAGGCTCAGGGCGGCGGACATACCGGCCTTGATCCGGGGGTCGGCCCCGCCGGAAAAGCGCAATCTGACGGGCAGGCTGTGATTTTCACCGTCCAGGACCAGGCTCAGCTCGTCCACTACCGCGCCGAAGGTCTCGCCGGGCAGGGCCGTAAACTGAACCCAGGCGGTCTGCCCCCGGCGCAGCGCCGCAGAGAACTGCTCCGGAACCGGGACCGCGATCACCAGGTCGGAGAGATTCCCCAGTACCAGTATCGGGGTCTGGACGGTAACCGTATCCCCCTGGGCGGCCGGGACCCGGAGCACCGTACCGGACACGGGAGCGACCACCGGGCTGGGGGAGAAAAAATCCCCCGGCCGGGAAGCGGGGGCCACCCAGGCTATGGTCTGGCCCTCCTCCACCCGGTCCCCTACCCGGAACCGGCTCTCGCTGAGCCTTCCCCCCAGGGCCGGGTAGATCGCTACCTGGGTCCGGATCTGTACCTCACCCTCCAGGGCCAGGGTCTCCTCCACCGTTCCCAAGCCCACAGGCTGGGCCCGTACGGCCATGGACCGGATCGTTGGAGCGCTCCCGGCCCTTGTCCCGCCGGCTTCCGGCGCCCCCTGGCAACGGTTCAGCAAGGAAATGACCGCGATGATGACCACCATCAGGAAAAAGACAAAGACGATGGTTCTTGAGCCCCGGCTATGCCTCATGACGAGGCCCCCGAAAGCTCTGTCCAATGGATATTGAGCGCTGCCGCCAGGTCCAGGCTCAGGGTTTTATAGGCCAATTCGTTCTCCACAAGCTGCTGCCGGGCCTGGACCAGGCCGTTTCGCGCGGTCTCCAGGGCCGGTGATTCCAGGGAACCGTTTCTGGCCCCTTGTTCGGCGAGATCGTAGTTCCTCGCCGCTAATTCCGCCCGGCTCCGGGCGATCCCGATACCTTCCCAGGAGAGCTTGATACGTTCCGCCAGGGACCGTACCAGGATTTTTGCGGAGTTTTCCATGTTCTGCAAATCCAGCCGGGCCTGCTCAATCTCCCGGTCCGCCCGTCCAATGGCCTGATCCCCGGCCGAGCCGGGAATCCAGGGGCTGATGGGGACCGAGAGCCCCAGGCCCAGCCTGAAGGAATCGGCGAACCGGCCCGTACCGGTGTATCCCGAAAGCCCGTAGCCCCCGGTAATGGTCAGCGTCGGGGACCGGAGCTCCAGGGCCCGGGCCTTCCGCTCCAGCTCCAGGCGCCGGATCGTCCCGGCCTGGGCGAGGATGTCGGGCCGCCGGGGCAGATAGTCCCGAATAAGCTGCTCCGGATCAAGCTCAAGCCGCGCCAGCTCAAGATCACCTTCCAGGATCACCCGGTTGGGGGCCTCCTCAAAGGGCAGTTCCAGGCCCAGGAGCATGAGAAATTCCCCCAGGAGGGAAGCGTAGGCCGTTCGGGCGGCGCTCAGGCTGTAGCGGGCGTTCTCCAGACCCAGCCGGGACTGCATCAGGGCAAACTGGCCGAGGAAGCCCGCCGCAAAGGCCCCCTCGTCCCGCTCAAGCTGCCCTTCCGCCAAAAACAGGGCTTCTTCCAGAATGATGATGTATTCCCGCCAGGCCAGGAGCGTATAAAAACTTTTCGCCGTCTGGATCTCCAGAAGCCGCCGGCTGTTTTCGTAGTTCAACAGTTCCGTGCTATAGGCCAGCCGAATGAGCTCCGCCCGTTCAAGGAGGGAAAAATTGAGGGTCAGGGACAGGCTTAGAGAGAGGCCGTAGCCGAAGCCCCCGCTCTCCCCGCCCGGAAGCAGGGAAGGCGACTGATAGCCCGCCGCCGCGGAAAGACCGATTCCGGGGAAAAGGAGAGACCAGATATTCTCCACCGCGATTCCCGCGCTGCCCAGGTCGATGACGGTCTTGGCCAGGCTCAGACTGCTGGACAGGGCCAGTTCCAGGGCGCTTTCCAGACTCAAGCTGATAGAGGGCCCCTCGCTCACATTGATAGAGGGCGCCTGCCCGGCCAGGGGCGGCGCAATCCAGAGGATACAGGCGAAGATCAGCGTTCCTCTTAACCGGCGCTTCATGATACGGTCCCCGCTTCCCGGAGCGCCCGGCTGATCAGAAAGGGAAAGCAAAGCCCTAAGATGATTAACCCGCACGCTATAAGGATCAGGTTGATGTTCAGCCGGTCGCTCAGGGGGCCGAAGAGGATCATCCCCAAGGGCTGAACCGCACCGGAAACCATACCGAATACGCTGAAAACCCGGCCTATGTAGGCGCCCTCCACACGGGCCTGGAGCGCCGATATGGCCGGCACATTGAAGAGGGGGAGGGCCATGCCCACGGCGACCGTAAAGCCCAGATAGAGCCAGAAGTTGGCCGCCAGCCCCAGCATGATTCCGCTGGTACCCAGAAGGGCGCAGGCGAGGGCCATGGTATAGCTCCGGTTCTTAAAGCCCTTCCAGAGGCTGATGAGCAGGCCCCCCAGAAACAGCCCCCCGGCAAAAACCACTTTTAGAGCCGAAAGCCGCCACAAGTCGGGGCCGAAGTTCCGGGCCACCTGCAAGGGCGTTAGATAGACCACGGGGGCCACCGCGAAATTAAAAAAGACCGCGATCACGATGATCCGCATGATAAAGCCGTGGCCCGCGACATAGCGCGCCCCCTCCCGGAGATCCCGGAGATAGCTCCGCTTCGGCAGCCCTGCCGGCGGCCCAGCCGGCGGCTCTGCCGGCGCCGTTACCACCGCAGGCTCACCGGCCAATCTTTCAGGTATTTTCACCAGGAAGAACACCGCCATAATCCCAAGGACGGCCGTAATCACATCAACAAAGAAAATCACTTCGATGGAGGTAAAGGAGAGGAGCAGGCCGCTCAGCATGGGCGCCGTAAGCCCGACCACCGACTGGGCGCTGCCCATAACCCCGTTGACCCGGTCCAGTTGATCTTTGGGGACGATTTGGGGAATAAGGGCGCTCACCGCCGGGTTCTGGATCCCGCTGCCCAGGGCCCGGACTGCGGAAAAGATAAAGAGCAGCCCTATCGCCCGGCGCCCCGAGAGAAACAGGAGGGCCAGAACCAGGGTTGCCAGGGCGGTTAGGGCGTCTGAACCGTTGATCAGGTACTTGCGGTTGTAGCGGTCCGCCCAGACCCCGGCAAAGGGGGAAATAAAAAACATGGGCGCCACCCCCGTGATAATCGAAATGGTCATCATGGGCCCCGACCCGGTTTCCAGAACGATATACCAGGTGATGGCATACTGGGCTAGAGCGGACCCAAAGAGGGTTATCACCTGACCGGCCAGGAAAAAGGAGGTGTTTTTTTTCCAATTATACGGCTTCCCGCTCATGCCAACCCCTTGAGCCCGCTTCAGACCTTATAGTTCATTCAGATACTTCCAGTATCTTACCGGCATCAGCCTCCTTTGTAAAGCCGGATTCCCCCGGGCTTCGTTGTTTACCGCCCGGTGATAGGTCCGCCAGAGCTCCTCCCAGCCGTCCCTTCCCGGCCCCGCTGGCGGCAGCGCCGCTGGCGGCAGCGCCGCAGGGATCAGGCGAGGGTCCCCCTCCCCGTCCCGGATCAGGGCGAGGCCGCGCTTCTCGTCGACGATGGCCCAGGGAATTTCATCGCCGAAACGGAGCCTGAAGTGTTCCGCCAGGGCCGGGAGGACAAAGTGGTCCGGGGTACAGCGGGCCAGGTAGAGGCCCTTGGGATAGTCCGGCCCGTCCTGGGGGCTAAAGCGGAGAAAACCCATCATACGGTCCAGCTCGTGCCGTACCTGGTAAGCCGCCTCCTGAACCGCCCGTACGCCGGGATCCCCCCGGTCGGTCCGGGCCTGTTCCGCGGCAATCCGGGCGGCCTGGGTATTGGGCGGAGCGGAACGGCCCGCCGCGATGACCCGCCGGACAAAGCGGCCAATCTCTTCGTCCAGGGCCCCCGGAAAGGGGATTTCGTTCAGGGCTGCGGCACAGGCATCGTCCCAGGCCTCTATCGAAAGCTGTCGCAGCTCTTGCTGCGCTTGCAGCTCCCGCAGCTCTTGCTGCGCTCGCTGCGCTCGCTGCGCTTGCAGCTCTTGCTGCGCTCGCTGCGCTCGCTGCGCTCGCTGCGCTTGCTGCGCTTGCAGCGCCCCGTTCAGGGTCTCCTCCCACGCTGGCGGTACTGCTGGCGGCCCCGCTGGCGGTACTGCTGGCAGTAGCGCTGGCAGTACTGCTCCGGCCGGCTCAAACAACTCCCCCTGGCCACGACCGCCCATAGCGATTGCCATAGCATCAAAACTCAAACAAGGGCAGCTGGAGCCCTGCGCCGTCAATATCCGAAAGGATGCGCCGTATCCGCCGGGGGTCCCCGGGCCGGTCCAGGAAAGACCCGGATGCGGTGATGAAGTACCGCGCCCGCTTCAAAACTACCCCGATACGCCTAAGCCCCTCGAAGCCCAGGGACCGGGAGCGCCGGGTCTCGATGATGCGCCGGGCGGACCTGGCCCCCAGGCCCGGGACCCGGAGAAGCTCCTCGTAACCGGCGCGGTTTACCTCCACCGGGAAACGGTCCAGATGTTTCAGCGCCCAGGCGGTCTTTGGATCCAGGTGAGGGTCCAGCCAGGGATCATCCTCCAGGATTTCCCCAGGGCTAAAGTGATAGAAACGCAGAAGCCAGTCTGCCTGGTAGAGCCGGTGTTCCCGTACCAAAGGCGGCCCCGGAATGTCCGGCAGCCGGGGGTCTGGAATACCCCCCTCCCCGCCGGGGGGCATAAAGGCCGAGTAATAAACCCGGCGCATACGGTACTTCCGGTACAGGGCCCCGGATAAGTTGATGATCTGCCGGTCGTCCTCCCCGGTAGCCCCCACGATAAGCTGGGTGCTCTGGCCCGCAGGCGCAAAGACCGGCGTCGAGGCCAGCTTCCGGGGAGCCGTCCGGGCAACCCGCCGCCGGTCTTCCTCGTTCTCCAGCCCCGCGGCGGCCGCATCCTTCATAGCTCCCAGGATCAGCTTACCGGACTTCTGAGGCGCCAGCAGGTTAAGGCTTTGCTCCGTGGGCAGCTCTATATTGGCGCTCAGCCGGTCGGCCCAGAGCCCGGCCTCCCGGATCAGCTTCTCCCCGGCTCCGGGGATAATCTTGAGGTGGATGTACCCGCCGTAGCCCGCCCCGGTCCGCAGGGTCCGGGCCGTCTCGATCAGCCTTTCCATGACGATATCCGGGTCCGCAAAGATCCCCGAGGATAGAAATATCCCTTCTATATAATTACGCCGGTAGAACTCGCAGGTAATGTCTACCAGCTCCTGTACCGTAAAAGACGAGCGCCGGGTATCCGCCGAGACCCGGTTCACGCAGTAGGCGCAGTCAAAGCGGCAGGTATTGGAAAACAGCACCTTGAGGAGGCTTACACAGCGGCCGTCCTCGGTCCAGCTATGGCAGACCCCCGCCGGGAGGCTTGCCCCAAGGCGGCTCCCCCGGCCCCCGCTCCCCGAGGACGCGCAGGAGGCATCGTACTTGGCAGCCCCTGCCAGAAGGGCCAGCTTCTCCACTAGTTCCATGCAACTACTATACAAACGCTTAGCGAAAGATGCAAGCCCCCCGGTTATAGCCCGCAGCCACAGGGCCTCCACGGCCCCGCCGTAATAGCCGGGCTTATGGTTTCTCCTATTGATTATTTGGGCCGGCTGGCTTATGATTGACCTATTATGATGATTCAACAAACGATTGATATTCCGGCTGACAGGCGGATTCATTTGGACCTGACCTTGCCCGAAACCGTGCCAAGCGGAAAATCTGATTTGTGCATGGTATTTGTGCCTGTACAGGCAAAGGCTGTCGAGCAGAAAGTAACGGTTAGCCCGCCGGCTGGTAAAAAAGAGCATAATAACGCCCCCCTTGATTATAGGGAAGCTTCTATAGCGCTGGCATGGGGGTCGCGGCCTGATGACTCTTCCCGTAAATATGCCGGTTGTCTTAAAGGAAAGGGGATTTTTAAGGGCGACCCGGTAGAAAT
>JAITON010000113.1 GCA_031289935.1 Treponema sp. | reverse complement strand
CCTGAGCCAGCATATAGGAAAGGTCCGATGAAACAGCGGCAAAATCCTGGGCCCGTTCCAGGGCTTCCAGAGCCTCGGTCCAGCGGCCCTCGGCCATGGCCCCGGCAGCCCATTCGGCGTAACGCTCCGCCGCCGCCTCGTCCCCGGTCTGGGCCGGTAGAAGGGCAACAACCGCCGCAAAGAGCAGGACCGGCAGCAGAGGTCTGTACACCACAGCCTCCTAGCCCGCAGCCTCGGCCACTGCACGGGGAGGCAGGCCCAGAAGAGTCCGTACCTCGTCGTCAATCATGGTTTCCCGGTTAATCAAGGCCTCGGCCAGCTTTTCCAGCCGCCCCTTCTGCTCGGCCAAAATCGACTCGGCTAGGGAGCGGCTCTTGTCCAGAATGGCCTTGACCGCCTGGTCGATACGACGGGCCGTATCCTCGGAATAGTTCTTGTGCCGGGCGATCTCCTTGCCCAGGAAGATGGGCTCCTCCTCCTGGCCGTAGGTTATCGGCCCCAATTCATCGGCCATGCCCCATTCACAGACCATGCGCCGGGCCATGTCCGTGGCCTGTTCCAGGTCCTGCTTGGTCCCTGTGGTTGTTTCCTGGTAGAGAAGCCGCTCCGCCGCCCAGCCCCCGTAGCAGATGGCAATCCGGTCCTCAATCCAACCCCGGGTTAAGCTGTAACTATCCTGCTCGGGCAGGGACATGGCCATACCCAGGGCCTGGCCGTGGGGCACAATCGTTACCTTATGGAGGGGATCGGCGTTTTTGAGGAAGTAATGGAGCAGGGCGTGGCCCGCCTCGTGGATGGCCGTCATCCGGCGCTCCCGGTTGGAAATCGCCAGGGTCTTCCGGGCCACCCCCATGATGATCTTATCACGAGCCTCCTCGAAGTCCGGCATGGTCACCACAGGCTTATCGTGCCGGGCCGCGAAAAGGGCCGCCTCATTCACCAGATTGGCGATCTGGGCGCCGCTCATTCCTGGGGAGGCCCGGGCCAGGCGTTCCAGGTCGATATCCTCCGCCAGGGGAATCTTGGCCACATGTATCTTGAGGATGGCCTCCCGTTCCTTGATGTCCGGCATAGCCACCGTTACCTGCCGGTCGAATCGTCCGGGCCGGAGCAGGGCCGGGTCCAGCACATCGGGACGGTTCGTGGCCGCCAGTATGATCACCGTTTCCCTGGAATCGAAACCATCCATCTCTACCAAAAGCTGATTCAGGGTCTGCTCCCGCTCGTCGTGGCCGCCCCCCAGACCCGCACCCCGGGTCCGGCCCACTGCATCCAACTCATCAATAAAGACGATACAGGGGGCGTTCTTCCGGCTCTGCTCAAAAAGGTCCCGCACCCGGCTGGCCCCCACCCCCACGAACATCTCCACAAAGTCCGAACCCGACATATGGAAGAAAGACACCCCGGCCTCCCCGGCTACCGCCCGGGCCATCAGGGTCTTACCGGTACCGGGCATCCCTACCAGGAGTACGCCCTTGGGGATCTTGGCCCCCATCTTGGTGAATTTTTCAGGGTCCTGAAGAAAAGAGACCACTTCCTGGAGCTCATACTTGGCATCTTCCTGGCCCGCCACATCAGCGAAGGTTACCTTCTGCCCCTCATCCTGGTAGCGCTTGGCCCGGCTTTTCCCAAACTGAAAGGCCTTATTTCCTTGTCCCTGCATATTCCGCATCATCACAAAGATGAGGATGATGCCGATGATCCAAGGAGCCAGTTCCAGGAGAAACTGCCAGAAACCGACCTGGGAAGCCGCCCCGGTAACCGTAATACCCTTTTCCCGCAACGTGGGCAGGAGCTGGGGATCATCGTAGGGTATCTGTGTCCGGAAGCGCACCAGGCCGCCAGCATCCCCCCGCAAGGTCCCTTCGATAATACGGTCGTCCACAATCTTGACCGCTGATATTTCATCCCGGGCGAGGTAGCTCGAGAAGGTCGAGTAGGCGATCTCCTGGACCTGGGGAGCATCGTTCCTCCAGAAGAAAAAAGCGAAAAGCCCCAGGGCTGCCAGAAAAAAGAACAAGGCAATACGATTGGGCCTGCCGCTGGGGATTCCAGAACCGGACTGCCGGGGAAACCCGGGCCGGGACGACCGCCCATTGGGGGTCTTATTCTCATCGTTAAACATATATCCTCCCCGTGGTACCTCGTACCCTTACAAACACAAGATGCTCCCCCGCAACAGGAGGGCTGTCCTTTCGGGTCGCCACAATTCCCGCTCCTCCAGGCCCCGTCCCAATAAAGGCCGCCAGACCCTGCTGGTCCTCCGCACTGATACTACTGGTATAACCCAGAGACCGGCCCCTGGCAAGGGCCTTTTCCCGGGAACAGTTCCCCACACGGTCCTCCGGAAAGGAATCCCGCAGGGCCAGAGGAAGCAGGGCAAAGAAACCTTCCACCACTTCACCGCTTTTGTCCTGAATTCCAGCGACAAGGACTTCCAGCCTGTTTACAATATAATATATTCCCGGCCTTTTAAGCAATATGAAGAAACCCCGCCCGTCAGCTTTCCCGGTGCGACCGGCTTTGCCCGTACCGGCAGAACGGACCCGGAGCTCTCCTCCTCCGGCTTCAAACCGCACCAGACCTGCGTCCATGGCCGAAACATCACCCATGGCAAAACGCCGTATCTGCACCCGCCGGGGGACCTTCCCGGCCTCTGCCTGAATCTCCAGAATATGGTCGGCAGCTTGGAAGAGAGCTTCCTCCCGAATAATTTCCGGCTGGGCAAAGAAGGTTTTCGCAGGGAAAGTTAAACTCGGGCCCGGCAAGACCTTCCAGAGGACCCGACGGGCACCCTCATCCGCCAGAAAATCCGCCGCCAGGCCCTGGGTCCGGGCCAATCCCAGGACCGCCTGCCGCCAGCCAGGGAAGTCCCGGTCCAAGAGGGGTATCAAACGGAGGCGGATACGATTACGGAGAAAACCCGGGTCAGCATTCGTGGAATCGGTCCGGTGGGAGATACCCCGCCCGGCCAGATAGGCCAGCACCTCGGAACGGCCCAAGCCCAGAAGGGGCCGCAGGAGCACCCCCCGGCTCGAAGGCATGGCCGCCAGTCCCGCAGGCCCCGATCCCCGGAGAAAACGCATAAGAACCGTTTCCAGGAGATCGTCCTTGGTATGAGCCGTAAGGACCCGCACCGGGGCAGAGTCCCCGGTATCGCCTAACCGGGCGGCTTCCCGGCGCCAGATCGCTCGGCGGTAGAGCCGAGCAGCAGCCTCAAGCCCAAGGCCCCGTTTCCGGGCGGTTTCCGCTACTCTACCAGGAGGGATATGGACCAGGGTACAGGGGACCTTTTGGCCGCAGCAAAGTTCCTGCACAGCCAAGGCATCTCCACGGCTCTCCTCGAACGGACGAATACCGTGTTCCACATGGAGGCAGCGCAGACGAAAAACCGGGACGCCCGGTTCGCACCTTAAGGCGGCCAAGGCCGCAAACATGGCCGTAGAATCGGCCCCACCGGACACGGACACCAAGAACACTGTCTCCGATGCCCATTGGCCGAGGCCTTCCAGGACCCGCTCTTCAAAGGGATTCATGGGCAGCCATAGAGTCGTCCGGGGTTAATTAAAGTAACCGACTTTATGGACAGACACTCATTATTCCTTCCCCGAACCGCCGGGAGCGGCCCCAGCGACAGGCGCGGCTGCGGCGCCGGGAGCAGGTGTGGCCTCTTCCTCAGTGGCCGGGGCGGACACCTCTTCCTTGGCAAATTTCACCAGAGCTACGACCCGGTCGGCACCGGAGAGGAGCCTGACCCCGTCGCCCAAGACCAAGTCCCGAGCATGGATAGACTGGTTGGTCCTCAGATTGGAAATATCCACCTTGATCCGCTCAGGCAGATCCTTAGGGAGGCATTCCACCTCAATGTCCCGCAACGGTGTCTCCAGAACACCTCCGTCCCGCACACCAATGGGATTACCCTGGATCAGCAGAGGCACCCGGGCGCGGAGGACCGTATTGCCCTCCACCTCGTAGAAATCCACATGGAGGATCTGCCCATCCAGGATATTCCGCTGGGTGTCCTTGACAAAGGCATCCCGGGCCTGACCGTCTATGGCAACCTTGACGATGGTACTTTCGGAAATTCCCTTGATACCAGCGACAAATTCGGCAGCGTCAAGATCAATGGCAATAGCCTCACCGGAATGTCCGTAAATAACCGCCGGGACCCGGCCCGAGCGCCTCATCTGCCGGGAAGCCGCAGAACCCGCATTGGTCCGCTTCTTGGCCGCAAATACAACTTGACTCATCTCTGTACTCCTCGCATCATATTAACGCACCGCTTGTCCCGGCACGCAACTACTGGGACGACAGGGTTCGAACCTGTGCATGCCGGAGCCAAAACCCGGTGGCTTACCACTTGCCTACGTCCCAAAAAATCGTTCTACACTACAGTTCCACCGAAGTGTCGTCCTGGACATTACCGGAATCGTACCTGTCCAGAATCAGCCCTTGCAACGCCGCCCGGAATTCAGGGTTGATAGGATGCGCTACGTCCTTGTACTCCCCCGTCTTAATCTTCCGGCTGGGCATAGCGATAAAAACACCACTTTTGCCCTCAATAATCTTTACGTTGTGCACCACGAAGCAATCATCAAATGTAACCGTTACATACGCCCTTAGCTTTCCTTCATCGGAGACCTTGCGGATCCTGATATCAGTAATTTCCACGGCTCGCTCCTTTCCTTGACCGGCCTAATTAGGATTACCCCTATTATAACATCACTTCTCTAGAATGCGCAAGTGGAATTTTTATATAAACACATTCCCAGCGTTTTTTCAAGCCCCCCAGGGCCTTTTCCGCCTCTTTGCTCCCCCGGAAGATCCCGAAACAGGTGGATCCCGCACCGGACAAGCCGGCAAAGGCCGCCCCAAGGCGCCGAAGCTCCCCTAAAATAGCCCCATAGGCCTCCGCCTGCCTGTCTCCCCCGGCCAGGAATACCGGCAGGAAATCGTTACGGAAGGTCCAAGCCTCAGGACCCGCTCCCAGCATGGCCATCGCCGCTGCCCTGTCCAGGGCCGGCTCCCCGGTATGAGCCGCCCGATATACATCTAAACGGGTGAAGGCCCCGGCGGTGACCGACGGGAAGCCCGGGTTCACCAGAACTACGGCGAGTCCCGGAGGCAGGGACCATTCCAGAGCCTCAATCCGCTCCCCCCGGCCGGTAACCCAGGCAAGGCCCCCGGTAAGAAAGAAGGGCACATCACTCCCAAGCTCTACGGCCAGCTTCCCCAGGTCCTGCCCCGTAAGACCGGCCCCGGAAAGAGTATTCAGGGCCAGGAGCGTGGAGGCCGCATCGGAGGAACCGCCCCCCAGGCCCCCTCCAAGGGGGACCCGTTTTTCCAGGACGATCTCCAGGGGACGGTCAAAACCGGTCCGCGCCCGGAACAGGCGAACCGCCCGGCTTACCAGATTATCCTCCCCCGCATCGCCGGCCATAGCCAGAGCCTGGGGGCCGGTCAGCCGGAGCCTACAAGGGGGGCCTTCTCCGGCAAGCTCAAAACGCAGGGTATCCCCAAAATCCAGGGCCAGGAAGATACTTTCAAGCTCATGGAAGCCGTCGCTCCGCAGACCACCTACCCTCAAGTGGAGGTTTATCTTGCAGGGCGCATCAATCTGGCATATCCTGGGGCTGATTTTGCTCAAAATTACTACAAATTATACAAAAAATTCCAAAACTATCAAGTAAACCCTTGACAGATTGCATATTCTACCCTTATGTTTTTAGAGATATCTTTTATATCATTATATTAGGGAGATTAGAGCTATGGTTCAAACAGAGACCACGTATACCGGCTTCCCCGGGGAGGAACTTTTCCTTATGCCCGTGGAAATGGAGGGCGTACCTGTCCGCCCCTTCTTCGTCTTTGATGATGATGAAGGGGAGGATATCGACGAGGAAGACGACTTCGATGACATGGAAGATGACTTCGAAGACGACTTCGATGACGATTTTGACGATGATGATGAGGAGGACGACTTCGACGACGAAGATGATGACTTCGATGAAGACGAGGACGACTTCGACGATGATTTCGGGAAATAATTGATAGGAAGGCGCTGACACAGCAGATGGCGCAGAGGAGGGAGTGCGCTGGTTAACGTCCAGTTAATCAGCCGCCTCCCAAGCCAGTCAGCGCCCGCCTACGCCCCAGAGACGTTCAAGCTCGTAGAAAGAACGGGCCTTCCCGGTCATCAGGTGGACGACTACCCTGCCCAGGTCCAAGAGGACCCACTCCTCTTCGGGGGGGATTCTACGGTGCCGGCGGAGTATCTCGACCTCCTGTTCCCGGGCAAAGTCCTTGAGATGCCTGAGGAGGCCCTCCATGTGGGCGCGGCTTGAGACCGTGGCGATAACAAAGAAATCTGTCCAGGAACCCAGGTCCCGAAGGTCCAAGACGGCCACATCACTGCCCTTATGGTCCTCCAGGAGCTCGCCCAAGGCCTGGGCCAGGCCTGCCGGGTTGTCCCGGCCGTAATTGCTAGGGGCTGACATATCTTCCATCAAAATCCTTCCCGATAATCAGAGTAAAATCTGAGCGGTATTCGTAGCTCTGAATCGTCGCTTCCAGACCGCTTATCTCTGCATCCGGCGCTTCAGTCTGGATATTTTCGCAGTGGATAATATCCGCGAAAATCTTCACGGCATTCGCCTGGCCCGAACGGTCAAGAATCAGTGTCTGGTTGTAGTCATGGGAGTTGGCATTTCCCACGGAGATAATATCGTAGCCGAAGCTCCGCAGGAGTTCCCCGGTACGACCGGCAAGGCCGTTGACCCCCGAACCGTTGAGAATTTCCACGGTAAAGACCCGGTCGGTAAGGGAGCCCTCGACCGGGCGGGTAAGAGTGCCCTGGGCCTCCCGGACGATCTCCTTGATGAGGTTCCCGTCGTAATAGGGGAAGAGAAGGGTCTGGCCAGACACTTCCCGGGTATTGCCCCCCACGGCCTGGATGCTGATACGGTCGGCATCCAGGCCGGCAAGCTCGTCAAAGAAGCGGCCTTGGGTTCGGCCGTCCATATCGGTCCGTATAAAAGACTGGAAGAGCCTGGCCAGGGAGGGGTTCTTAAGGGCCTCGCTCTGTTCCCCCAGCCGCTTAACAAAGCCCAGGAAGAAGCGCTGCCGCCGAAATACCGCAGACTCCTCTTCCTCGTCGGCAAGCTGATAGGTAAGATAGGACCGGGTCTTGTCACCGTCCAGCCGGGTCACGCCGGAGGAGAAAAAGATCGGATTCCCGCGGTCGTAGACGGCTACCCGCGAGGGGATAAAGAGCTCTATCCCCTCCAAAAGATCCACCACCTTGCCCAGATTATCAAGCCCAAAGACCAGGAAAAAATCAATCCCCGCCTCCAGGAGCTTTTCGATTTCCCCCTGGAAATTTCCGATGTTCTCTGGTTCGTAGAGGGTGTCGATCCGGTCTACCCTGTTAATCGTCTGAATGATGCGCCCCAGGTTGCCGGGAACCTCGAAGACCGTGGCCCGGCGGGTGGCAGGGTAATACATGAGTACACAGGTTTCCAGGGGCTTCCCCTCATGTTCCAGGACAAAGAGAATTTTAATGACCCGGTCCCCGGAAAAGGCCTCCTCAATGGGGTTCTGTTGAAGGATATTGATGATAAAAAGGATGCCCGCCCCCACCGCGAGTATGATGAGGGTGAGGAAAAGAATACTGGCATCTCTGCGGGCTTGTTTCCGCCTGCCCGGTTCGCTCATCCGGGGTTCCTCCGGTGCATGGCGGCCAAAAGGCCGACCGTCTCCGCAGAGGGGGCCACTGCCCGGGAATGGAACCAGGCTACCGTGTTCTCAAGGACGGCAGTAACAAGGCTGTCCAGGCTATCCCAAGCTTCCAGGTCCCGGAATTCGGGCCGCAGATCCCTACGGAAGGGCTCGGTCTTGTCGGCGATATAGACCACTTTAGCCAGGTCCCTCATGCCGGGACGCCCCAGGGTGTGGTTCCGTACCGCCTCCAGGATATCCTCATCCTCAATACCGAAGCGGTCCCGGAGCAGCCAAACCGCAGCCTTGGCGTGGAGCAGGGAGGGCTTCTCCTGTTCCAGGACCGTCATAGTTTTGGCCTCCTTCCGGGCCAGCCGCTTGAGTTCCTCCACAGGCAGCTCTTTAGCCATATCGTGAGCAATCCCCGCCAGATAGCCTTTTTCCCTATCCAGCCCGAACCGCCCGCAGATATCCGCTGCGACCAGGGCCGTGCCCCGGGAATGGAGGAAACGGGCGGGACTCAGCATGGACCGCAGGGTCGTTTCAACCAGGGCGATGAGCTGCTGCCCGCCTTGCGGTCTATCTCCTGCGCTATCCCGCGATGCGCAGCCATAGAGTCCACGATCTTCAATGATGAAGCGGGCCCCGGCTGGGACCAGGTAGCGCCAACTTTCCCCGGCGGCGATGCGGCGGCGGACCCCGGCGGAGGAAAGGTCCATGAGAGCGTTATCCATCTGCCTAAAGGGATAGGGGAAGCTCACCGGGGCAGCGCTGGTACGGCGGGCGATGATGATCTCCGTGAGGGCGGCGATTTCCCCGGCATCCTTCCAGCGGTCGAAGCCTGCGGCCAGATCGTCCCCCAGGATCAGACCGGGCTTGCCGGACGGATGGTAGCGGCGGATAATATCCCGGACCGTGTCAATGGTGTAGGAGACCCCTTCCCGGCGGATTTCGCCGTCGTCGATACCCAGGGAAGGATCCGCAGGGATCGATGCGGCGAGCATTTCCAGCCGGTCCTGGGGGGAGGCCGCCCGGACGCCGGTCTCAGCCGGGCCCGGCCCGGCCGATCCAGGCTTAAAGGGGGATTCAAAGGCGGGAACCAGCAGGATTCGGTCAAAGCCCAGGGCAAGAGCCTCGCCGGCCAGATATAAATGCCCCAGATGAACCGGGTTAAAACTCCCCCCCAGGATTGCAAGCTTCAATCTTCTGCTCCTTATAAGCGCTACTTTAATGTGGCATTTGCGCAACGAAATGAACAAATGCAGAGGGAAGCGCTGGTAACGTCAAGTTAATCAGCGCTTCCCATCAGTTCGATCATAGCCGCAGCCAGTTCCCCAAGCCCTTCTCCGGAAAAGACCGAAACCCCCAGGACCCGGTCCCCGGTATGCTTCAGGCGAAGTTCCCCCAGGCGCTCCACCGTGCCGGGCAAGTCCAGCTTAGTCCCCACGATAATCCGGGGCTTGGCCACCAGTTCAGGCGAAAAGCTTTCAAGCTCATTATACAGTATTTCGTAGGCCCGGTTAAAAGAATCCTCGCTTAAATCAATCAAAAACAACAGGGCGCTGGTACGGGAAATGTGCTTGAGGAAGCGGATCCCCAAGCCCGCCCCCCCGGAGGCCCCTTCAATGAGCCCTGGAATATCGGCGATGAGGATGTCCCGGCCGCCGCCATCCTCCCTGCGGGAGGCCCCATAGGTCAGGACCCCCAGATTGGGTATCTTGGTGGTAAAGGGATAGGGAGCGATCCGGGGATGGGCCCGGCTAAAGCGGTCCAGCAGCGAGGACTTCCCCGCATTGGGGAAGCCCACAAGCCCGATATCCGCCAGGAGCCTGAGATCCACCCGAAGCCGCCGGGTCTGGCCGGGTTTTCCCGGCAGGGCCTTACGGGGGGCCTGGTTCACCGCAGACTTAAAGTGGACGTTCCCCCAGCCGCCGTTCCCACCCTTAAGAAAGACGAAACAGCCCGGCTCCTTGCCGAAGTCCCGGAGCAGCTCCCCCGTATCCGCGTCCCGGATCACGGTTCCCGGGGGCAGAGGCACCAGCACGTCCCCCCCGCCCCGGCCGTGGCGGTCCCGGCCCTCACCGTCCCGGCCGTTTTCCGCCCGGAAGCTCTGCTGGTAACGGAGCCGGGCCAGGGTTTTGAGGTTCCGCCGGACCTCGAAAACCACGTCGCCCCCCCGGCCGCCGTCCCCGCCCGAGGGGCCGCCCTTGGGGATATACTTTTCCCGGCGGAAGGCCACGCAACCGTTACCGCCATTACCTGAGGAGACTTCGATGAGGGCTTCATCGGCGAAATTTTCCACGCTACGCACACTCCCCAACCGTGATAAA
>JAITON010000180.1 GCA_031289935.1 Treponema sp. | reverse complement strand
TCTTCCAGGGGCTTTTCGCCGGGAATGATCACCCAGGAAGCGCCCTGCTTTTCGGCCTGGATGAACTGCTGGAGGAGCTTCTTCGGCTCGGTCATAACGTTGATAGGAATGCCCCGGTTCCGGAACCGGGCCGCCAGGGCCTGGTAGCAGCCGCCGTCTTCCTCCCGAAGGCAGGCAATCGCGGCCCGGGCGTAGGATTGCCGCGCGCGGGTCTGCCCCAGGGCCTCCTGAGCGGCAATCAGCCGGTCCAGGCCGATGGAGGATCCCACGCCCGGGAGCCGTTCCCTGGTATAGAGCCCGGCCAGGTTGTCGTATCGGCCCCCGGAACAGACGGAACCGATCCCGGGCAGGTCGTTGAGAAAGGTCTCGAAGACCAGCCCGGTATAATAGTCCAGGCCCCGAGTGATGGAGGGGTCCAGGACGAAACTGTCTGCGGTACCTGTGTCGTGCATAAAGCGCCGGATCAAGGCCAGACGCTCGGATTCCGGGCAGGGGCCGCCGGCCGCTTCGGTAATACGGGCCAGGGTTTCCTCGAAGCCTGCGGAGCCCGTTTCAATGTAGGCCAGTATCGCGGCGGCCTTTTCCCCGCCGGCCAGTTCTGTCAGGCTCTGTTCCGTGGCCTCCCGCCCGGCTTTAGCGAGCTTGTCCACGCTGTGGAGGATTTCCACGCTGCGACCGCCGCAATCAAGCCGGGTAAGGAAGCGGTTGAAGAGCCCCCGGTGGTTCAGCCGGATGCTTATACCCCCGTTTCCGGCGATGGTCTTGAGGGTGGTTTGCATCACCAGGAGGATCTCAAAGTCCGCCGCCGCCGCGTCGCTCCCCACAATGTCGCAGTCGCACTGGGTGAACTCCCGGTAGCGGCCCCGCTGGGTGTTTTCCCCCCGCCAGACCTTGGCGATGTGGTATCGCTTAAAGGGCAGGGTCAATTCCCCGTAATGCTCCGCGCAGAACCGGGCAAAGGGCACGGTTAGATCGAAGCGGAGGGCCAGGTCCCGTCCGCCCTTATCCTGAAAGCGGTAGATCTGTTTCTCTGTCTCGCCGCCGCTCTTGCCCAGCAGTATCTCCGCGTATTCCATGGCCGGCGTGTCGATGGGCACAAAACCGTAGGACCGGAAAGACGCCTCGATCCCTTCCGTGAGCGAACGCCGCTCAATCTCTGCGGCAGGGAGGAAGTCCCGAAAACCCTTGAGTACCCGTGGTTCAATGATGTATGCCATGGAAGGAGTATACAAAAAAAGAAACGGCGGAACCAGCCCTTCCACCGGACCAGGCTCCCGGCGCCGGTAGCACGCGATGCATTATCTTGCCGCAATACGCTTGCCCGTCCCCTGGAACTCTGGTATCATTCCCCCCAGGAGGACCTTATGTTCGAGCATAGCAACCAGGGAACCTGCTCATCCAAGGTTTCATTTGAGATTCGGAACAACCCCGATGGAGCGCCCGCAGTGTACCATGTTTCATTTGAAAAGGGCTGCCAGGGCAACCTCCGGGCTATTGGTATTTTGGTGGAAGCCATGGAGGCCCGGGAACTGATCGCCAAACTTAAAGGGCTGGCCTGTAAGAGCAGCGACGGCGGCAGGACTTCCTGCGCCGACCAGCTCGCCCGGGCCGTGGAAGACACCCTGGGGAGCCGCTAAAAAACGCGCTGCCTTCCGGCGCTTCTCTTGTGCAATTTCTCGTCACCCTTGGTTTCTTAAACGAATTAGGGTGAAATTGCAGCTATTATGGGCGTGAGGGCCTGACAAATTCCTCCCGGCGCGCTATACTATGGCCAGGAGCAGACCGTGCTTACCATAACCGAATTGAAGACCGAATACCGGAGCAATCCGCTGGGGATTGATCTTGCCAGGCCGCGTTTTTCCTGGATCCTGGAATCCGATAAACAGGATACGGTCCAGGAATCCTACTCCATTACCGTAACCGGCCCGGAGGGCGTTGTCTGGGAATGTAGTCCTGCCGGCCTAGGAGGCAGCGATTCTATCCACATCGAATACGCCGGGCAGGACCTGGCTCCCCGGACCCGCTATACCGTTACTCTAAGGCTCAGGGACAACCACGGGGAAGCCGCCACAGCAGCCGGCTGGTTCGAGACGGGCCTCCTGGGCTATCAGGGTTTTGAGTCTCACTGGATTACTCACGGCTTTAAGGGCGATGCAGAGCTCTGTCCGGTCTTCTACCGGGACTTCGGCCAGAGAGGGCCGGTTAAGGCGGCCCGGGTCTACGCCAGCGCCCTGGGGGTCTACGAGCTTAGGGTGAACGGGAAAAAGGCGGGTAATAGCGTGATGGCGCCGGGCTGGACCAACTACAAGAAGCGCATCCAGTACCAGACCTACGATATTACGGAGCTGCTCCAGGGCAGCAGTAACCGTATCGAAATTACCGCCGCCAAGGGCTGGTATGCGGGGGAGTTCGGCTTTACCGGCAGCAAGGGCCACTACGGGAACCGCGTCGCGGTGATCGCCCAGATGCATCTGGACTACGAGGACGGCTCATCGGAAGTTATCGCGACAGGAGAAGACTGGAGCTATACCGAGGGGCCACGCCGCTACGCCGAGATTTACCACGGGGAGATTATTGACCACAGTTTTGCTGCTGTGGTATCGGGCAAGGCGGTACTCTACGAGCATCCCAAGGATACGCTCATCGCCCAGGAGTGCGAGGGCGTGGCTATCACGGAGCGGGTCCGGGCGAAGGAACTCATCATCACGCCCAAGGGAGAAGTGGTGCTGGACTTCGGCCAAAACCTGACCGGCGTGGTGGAGGCCCGTCTCAATTGTAAGCGGAGGACCAGGCTAACCATCAAACACGCGGAGATTCTCGATAAAGACGGCAACTTCTATACCGAAAACCTTAGAACAGCCCGGGCGACCGATGTATTTATCTGTGGCGGGAATGGGGACGAGGTATTCATGCCGGCTTTTACCTTTCACGGTTTCCGGTATATCAAAATCGAAGGGCTGGAAGACAAGCCCGGCCTCGGCAGTTTTACTGCCTGCGTCCTCCACACCAACATGGAACGGACGGGCCGCTTTGAGTGTTCTCACCAAAAGGTAAACCGGCTGCAACAGAACATCCTCTGGAGCCAGCGGGATAACTTCCTGGACATTTCCACCGACTGCCCCCAGCGGAATGAGCGCCTGGGCTGGACCGGGGACGCCCAGATTTTCGCCTCCACTGCGGCCTACAACATGAACACCGCCCTCTTCTTTACCAAGTGGCTTCGGGACCTGGCCTCGGAACAGACAGTGGAACAGGGGGTGCCCCGTGTGATTCCCAATATTCTCAATAGTGGTGATGTATCTGCGGCCTGGAGCGACGCCGCCACGATTATCCCCTGGGCTATGTACCAGGCCTTTGGGGACCGGCGGCTGCTGGAAGAACAGTACGACAGCATGAAGGCCTGGGTGGAATATATCCGCAGCAAAGCCACGAATGACGGGCTCTGGCAGAGTGGCTTCCAGTACGGCGACTGGCTCGGCCTTGACCGGGAGGAAGCTTCCTGTGGAGATAAGCGGGGCGCTACGGACCCTTACTTTATCGCCAGCGCCTACTACGCCTATTCGACCGGGTTAGTGGCGAAGGCAGCAAAAGCGCTGGGCAAGGCCGGTGAGGCCGCCGTCTACGAGAAATTGCACCGTGATATTGTCGCGGCCTTCCGCCGGGAGTACATTAGCGAAACCGGGCGGCTCGTGTGCGAGACCCAAACTGCCTGCGTACTGGCCCTCTACTTCAACCTGGCGGCGGAAGAACACCGGAAGCGGATCCTCCAAATCCTGGTGGAGAATCTTGCCCGGCATAGCAGCCACCTGGTAACTGGCTTTGTGGGCACCCCCTACCTCTGCCACACACTGAGCGAGAACGGCCTCCACGAGATCGCCGGCAAGGTCTTTCTCCAGGAGGACTATCCGGGCTGGCTTAACTGCGTCAACCTGGGGGCTACCACCATCTGGGAACGCTGGAACTCCCTGCACGCCGACGGTAGCGTTGATGATTCGGGAATGAACTCCTTCAACCACTATGCCTACGGTTCCATCGGTTCCTGGATGTATCAGAAACTTGCCGGCCTGGAGGCCGAGGAGCCGGGCTACCGGAAATCCCGCATCGCCCCGGAGCCCGTCAAGGGAATTACCTGGGTGGATGCGGGGCTCAAGACCATGTACGGTGAACTGGCCTGCAAGTGGGTCTGGACTGATAGAAAATTCACCGTGGACCTTACCATACCCGTCAATACTACGGCAACAGTAATCCTGCCCGGTAAGGGCGGTGAGTTCAGCCTTGGATCGGGGCAGTATCATTACGAATATCCTACGGACATGTGGCTGAGCTCGGACCGTTACGGCGAGCATATCAAGGTGGAACCAGATTGATAAACGCCCAAGGGAAGCCATACTCCAGCCTTATGGATGCAAAACAGTCGATTCTTGAAGGGAAAACGAGCCTCGGTATCGAACTCGGGTCCACCCGGATCAAGGCCGTGCTGATAGACGGGGGCCACGCGCCCCTCGCTTCCGGAAGCCGCGACTGGGAAAGCCGCCTGGAGCAGGGCCTGTGGACCTATCATCTGGATGAGGTCTGGGCTGGTTTGCAGGATAGTTTCAGGAAGCTGTCCGCCGATGTGCAGAGCCGTTACGGGGTGCCGCTCAACAGGCTGGGGGCTCTGGGTATTTCCGCCATGATGCACGGTTACCTGGTCTTCGACAAGGACGATAGGCAGCTTGCGGAGTTCCGCACCTGGCGCAATACCACGACCGCTCAGGCAGCCGCAGAGCTTACCGGGACGTTCCAGTTTAACATCCCCCAGCGCTGGAGCATTGCCCACCTCTATCAGGCCATACTGAATAAGGAAGAACACGTTAAGGGCATCGCCTTTATGACCAGCCTGGCCGGTTACGTACACTGGCGCCTGACCGGGGAAAAGCTTCTAGGCATCGGCGACGCTTCCGGGATCCTGCCCGTGGATAGTGCTGCCGGAACCTACCATCCCCGGATGCTGGGACAGTTCAACGAAATGATACGGGACCGGGGCTATGGCTGGAAGCTGGAAGACATCCTCCCCAGGGTACTGGTTGCGGGGGAACGGGCCGGGGAGCTCAGCCCCGAAGGCGCGAAGCTCCTCGACCCCACTGGCCGGCTTAAACCGGGCGTCCCCTGCTGCCCTCCCGAGGGGGATGCGGGCACGGGCATGGTGGCTACCAACAGTGTGCAGGAACGCACGGGTAATGTGTCGGCGGGCACCTCAATCTTCGCCATGATTGTGCTCGAAAAGGAGCTCTCGAAGCGCTACACGGAAATTGACATGGTCACTACTCCTGCGGGGAAACCTGTGGCCATGGTACACTGTAACAACTGTACCCCCGACCTGGACGCCTGGGTGCGGCTCTTTGCCGAGCTGGCGGAACTCTCCCACGGGAAAATATCGAAATCCGCGCTCTACGATGCTCTCTATAACAAGGCCCTGGAGGGGGATGCCGATGGCGGCGGTCTATTGTCCTACAACTACTATAGCGGGGAGCACATCATCGGACTGGGGGAGGGGAGGCCCCTCTTTACCCGCCTCCAGAACAGTAGCTTTACCCTGGCGAACTTTATGCGGACCTTGCTCTTTTCCACCATAGCTACGCTTGAGCTCGGTATGGAGATTCTCACCGGGCAAGAGCAGGTGCGTCTTGAACGGCTTCTGGGTCATGGGGGCCTTTTCAAGACCCAGGGCGTGGGACAGCGCCTCATGGCCGCAGCTCTGAACGTACCAGTAGCGGTGATGGAGTCCGCCGCTGAGGGCGGCGCCTGGGGTATCGCGATACTGGCGGCCTATATGCTGCAACGGGACCGGGGAGAGCGTCTTGAAACATATCTGACAGAAAAAGTGTTTGCCGGCAACGGGGGCCTACGGGTGGATCCCGATCCTGCGGACGCAGCGGGTTTTAGGGCCTTTATGAAACGCTATAAGGCAGGGCTCGCAGTGGAACGCAGTGCCGTGGAGCATTTGCCCCATGAATATTAAAAGGAGCGGCATGATGCAAGATATCAAGCGGTTTGAATTCTGGTTTATCGTCGGGAGCCAGGACCTCTACGGCCACGAGACCCTGAAGCAGGTGGCGGAGCACGCCCGGATCCTGGCGGAAGATTTCGCCAAAGATCCCCGGCTTCCCGGTACGGTGGTCCAGAAGCCCGTGGCCATTTCCCCGGCCCAGATACGAAAACTCTTTGAGGAAGCCAACGCTACACCGGCCTGTGCGGGGATCATCACCTGGATGCACACCTTTTCTCCCTCCAAGATGTGGATACAAGGACTGGCTTCCAACAAGAAACCCATTCTGCACCTCCATACCCAGTTCAACCGGGACATCCCCTGGGCGGACATCGACATGGACTTTATGAACCTGAATCAGTCCGCCCACGGGGACCGGGAACACGGCCACATCTACGCCCGGATGCGGCTCCCCCGGAAGGTGGTGGCGGGCTTCTGGCAGGACGGGGAAGTCCGCCGGCGTATCGCGGTGTGGATGCGGGCCGCAGCGGCACGGCTCGACGGTATTGAATCGGTAGTGTTGCGCCTGGGGGACAATATGCGGGAAGTGGCCGTTACCGAAGGCGATAAGGTGGAGGCCCAGATCAGATTCGGCTGGCAGGTGAACACCTGGGGTATCGGCGACCTGGCGGCAAAATATCGGGAAGTGAGTGACGGATCGGCAGAAAAACTGCTGGCGGAATACGAGGCGGTCTACGAATTGGCGCCTGAACTGCGCTCCCCTGGGCCCGGCAGGAAAGCGGTGCTGGAACAGGCGAAGATCGAAATCGCCCTAAAGACCATGCTGGAGGCCGAGGGGGCCGGAGCCTTTACCACCACCTTCCAGGACCTCCACGGTCTGCCCCAACTGCCGGGGCTGGCGGCTCAACGGCTCATGGCCCAGGGCTACGGCTTTGGCGCTGAGGGTGACTGGAAACAATCCATGCTGACCCATGCCGCCAAAGTGATGGCCCAGGGCCTTCCCGGCGGCGTCTCCTTTATGGAGGACTACACTTATCACCTTGAACCCGGTAAGGAGGCCGCCCTGGGAGCCCACATGCTGGAGGTTTGCCCCAGTATTACCGGAACGAAACCCCGGCTGGAAGTGCATCCCTTAGGGATAGGCGGCAAGGCCGCCCCGGCCCGGCTCGTGTTTGACGCGGCGCCGGGTCCCGCAGTGCTGGCCACCCTCATCGACCTGGGGGACCGCTTCAGGGTTATCGTCAACGAGGTGGAGGCCATTCCTATAGACCATGCTATGCCCAAGCTTCCGGTGGCCCGGGCCCTTTGGAAACCCGCCCCTTCCCTGGCTGAGGCAGCAGAGAGCTGGATACTTGCCGGGGGTACCCACCACTCGGTCTACGCCCCGGCCCTCACTGCCGAATACTTCCGCGACTGGGCGGAGATGATGGGGGTAGAGTTTGTGTTGATCGGCGGCGCTACTAAACCGGAACGCCTGCGGGACGAGCTTCGCTGGGGCGAGGCCTATTGGCAGGGCCGTTAGGATGGACGCCTATAAGACCCTGCGGGAAGAAGCCTTTGAGGCAAACATGGAGATACCCCGGCGGGCCCTGGCAATCTACACCTGGGGCAATGTGTCGGCCTTTGACGCCGGCCAGGGGGTCTTTGCCATAAAGCCTTCGGGGCTGGCCTACAACGCGCTGACCCTTGAGTCCATGGTAGTTGTGGACCTGGATGGAAAGGTTGTTGATGGGAAGCTCCGGCCCTCATCGGACGCCAAGACCCACCTGGTACTCTACCGGGAATTCCCCGGTCTGGGGGGTATCACGCACACCCACTCGGCCAATGCGGTGGCTTGGGCCCAGGCGCGGAAGAGCGTACCGGTCTATGGGACGACCCACGCGGACCACAGCCCGGAGGAGATACCCTGCACACCAATCATGACGCCCGAGGCGGTGCGGAACAACTACGAGCTTGAGACCGGGAATTTGATCGTGGAAACCTTCCATAAGGCCGGTAAGGACCCTGCGGCCATGCCCATGGTCCTCGTGGCCGGCCACGGGCCTTTTACCTGGGGGAAGAGCGCCGCACAATCGGTATACCACGCGGCGGTACTGGAGGAGGTCTGCAGGATGGCGCTCCTCACCCTGAGCCTGGACCCTGCGGCAGTACCGCTGCCGGAGCACCTTATCCGCAAGCACTGGGAACGGAAGCACGGCCCCGGCGCGTACTACGGGCAGCAGTGAGAGTGGCGCCGGCAACGAAAAAGGATCCCTCAATTCGCCAAGGTTGTTGGCGCACACCCCGTGCCGTGGTCTTGCACACATGGCCCGCAGATCTCCCTAGACAAATACGTGGAACACTGTCCCTGTATGCACGGCAGCCGCCTCTGCGTAGGGGGCGGTTCTGCTTTCGACGGTGATAGTCCCCCCGTGGGCCGCGACAATGGCGGCGGCTATACTCAGCCCGATGCCAGCCCCGCCTGAACTGCGGTTCCGGGACTTATCGGCCCGGTAGAAGCGCTCAAAAACATGAGGGAGGCTGGCTTCCGGGATACCCCTGCCGGTATCGGCCACGGAAACATGCCGGTATTTGGGCCCCTGTTCAAGGGCGATCGTAATACTGCCCAGATCGGTATATTTAAGCGCATTGGAGAGGAGGTTGATAAACACCTGTTTCAGCCGGTCGTAATCGGCGTTAATAAGGCTCTCCCGAAGATCAAGTTCCAGGGCGATTCCCTTTTCCCGGGCCTCGCTCTCAAATTGCTTCGCCACCGTTTGTAGCAACTGGGCCAGGTCAAAATCGGTCTTATGGAGGCTCGATGTCTCCCATTCAAGGCCGCTCAGGGTATTCAAATCCTGCACCATCCGGCTGAGCCGCAGAATCTCTTCATGGCAGCTTGCAAGCCGCTCTGCGTCGGGCTTGAATACCCCATCCATCATGGCTTCGATGGTCCCCTGCAAACAGGTCAGGGGAGTGCGGAGCTCATGGGCTACATCGGCGCTGAGCTGTTTCTGCCGCCGTTCGCCGTCCTCAAGCTCCCGGGCCAATGCATTGATTGAACGGGATAGCTCATGGAGTTCTACCGTTTTGTAGCCTTCGTCTATTCGTATCACCGCATTACTGCCGCCGGAGCCGTGGGCTTGGGCAAGTTTCCGGGCCGCTTCCTTGGCGTTTACAATGGGCTTTACAATGGTCCGCGCAAGGATCAGGGAAACAATGATACTGAGGATGATACACACAATCCCTGCGGCGATGAGGAGCCGGTTTATGGACGAGAGAAACCCTTTCTCGGTCTCGCTGTAGAAAAAAGGCCCGTAGGTTTCTATGCTGATGGTTCCCACGGTCTCGTTCCGGTATTGCACCGGATAATACTGCTCCTGCATGGCCCCCTGGATTTGAAACTCCTCTTCCATGAGCAGCGCGATATTGTTTATAACATCGGCGCACTGCTGCATATCGCAGGAACGGGCGTCCCAAATAATGATACCCCCCGTATCTTCAACACGGACAATATAACCCTCGTGGACAAAGAGCATGCCAATAGCCTCTATGGCAGGCACGTCAAAAGTTCTCGCCATGGGATTGTAGAGTTCCCCCATGGACCGGACGATTTCGCTGTTTTTTTCGATAATATTTTCCTTAACCATGGCCGTAAAAATGAGGTCGGTGAATTGGTTTATGACCAGGCTCAATATCCCCAGGGCGGCACTGATAAAGAGGGCATAGCTCAGGGTTAAACGGTTTTGCAGGCTGATCACTGGCGGCCTCCAAAGCGGTATCCCATGCCATAGACGGTCAGGATATATTTCGGCGAGCGCGGACCGTCCCCCAATTTCGCCCGCAGGTTTTTGATGTGGGTATCAACGGAACGGTCAAAACCGTCGTACTCATCGCCTTTGATGCGGTCGAGTATCTCGTCGCGGGTAAAGACCTTCGCCTGCCGGGACATGAGCAGGGCAAGAATCTTGTATTCATCCCGGGTTAGCGCGATGGCTGCATCCCCCCGGCAGAGGGTCCGGTTCTCCAGGTCGAGGATCAAATCATCGTAGAAGAGTAGTTTTTCGGTGCTCCGTTCGCTACCCGGTCTCCCGGACTTCCTCAAGGCGGCTTGTACACGGGCCATAAGCTCCCGGGGGCTAAAGGGCTTGCATACATAATCATCGGCCCCGATCCTGAGCCCCCGGACAACGCTCTCCTCGTCAACCTTGGCAGTAATCATGATGATGGGTATATCCGACACTGCCCGTACCCGGCGGCAAAATTCCTCGCCGGAAAAGTCCGGGAGCATCAGGTCGAGCAGTATCAGTGAAACATGGTTTTGTTCAAAAAGCCGCATTCCTTCGTCGCCGCTGGCTGCGCAAAGGCTCAGGTATCCGCTTGCCTCAAGATAGGATCCCACCAATTCGAGCAGCTTCTCTTCATCGTCCACGACCAGGACCCTCTGTTTATCGCCCATGTCCCCAAGTATAGCACAAGATTACGGAGAAATCCATCAGTTTTTTCGCTTTCTTCATATTCTTTCTTAATTGACATAATTTCCTCACAATGATACGGTAGACTGGCGCTGTCCGGGAGGCTGGGAACTTTTATGGTAACGAACAAAATCCGCATTGGCGGCATGAGCTGTGTAAACTGTCAGAACACCATTGAGCGGAAACTGAAAGGGACCGGAGGCGTGGAGAGCGCGGTAGTGGACTTTGGTGGCGGGACCGCCATTATTACCTATAATGAAGCAGTGATCAGCCGGCAAGAGATTGGCTCAATTATAGAAGCACTGGGCTATCAGATTTTGGAAGCCCCCCAGAAGCAAGGCGCCGTAAAACTGGCGCAGACAGGCGGGCTTATCGTTATCATTATTGCCCTCTATATGCTCATGAGGCAGTTTAGCCTTTCGAGTTTTGCCACAGCCTTCCCCTTGGCAGAAGCGGGAATGAACTACGGCATGTTATTGGTCATCGGCCTTATCACGTCGGTACATTGTGTGGCCATGTGCGGCGGTATTAACCTGTCCCAGACCCTGGGGGGGGGTAGCAGCCCCGGTACCGGTCCACGGGATTTTCGTGTGCTTTTGCCGAGCCTGCTCTACAACACAGGCCGTGTCGTTTCATACACGGTCATCGGCGCCATTGTGGGCGCTCTGGGTTCGGTACTTACCGTTTCAGGCCGTTTCCAGGGTATTATCCAGCTTGCCGCCGGGGTGTTTATGGTAAT